>NZ_CDROCK010000037.1:0-71489 GCF_977020205.1 Pseudomonas sp. AIG
GTTACTTTTTCGGCGTCTGGAAAAAGTGACCCGCCGTCAGGGCGGAACCCTAAGCAGCCGTTACCGCAGCAACGGATATTCACAAAGCACACCCAAAGCATGGTCGGCCCAAAGGCCGCCAAGACACAAAAAAAAAGGGGCAACCGAAGTCGCCCCAAAATGCCTTGCGTGCTCATCAATCCAGAAGAATCACTTCTTGCGCTTATTCGCATCCTTCCAGATAAAAAATCCAAACCCTGCAAAAAACAGAACCATCAGCCCTACAGTCAGGACCCCGGCAAACACCACGTTATCGAAAAACATGACTGGCCTCCTGGCCCCTGCTCTGCTGCGATGGGACTAAGTTACCAAACACACAGGCGCACAAATTGACCGGGATCAATACCAGCAAAGAAGGGAGATAAAGGAGGGAAATTAAATGACCTGCATCAACGGATGCAGGGGCATATCAACGCTTTTTCGGCTTGTTTTTCGACTTTTTCTTGGTTTTTCCCAGCGGCATCGCCTGCTCGAACGCTTGGCGCACTTCGTTCAGGCGCTTCTCTTTTATGTCATGCACCCGCTTGGCGCGCTCAGTGCTGAGGTCGATCAGTTTGTCGTCTTGGCTCATGGCGTTCAGTACATCGCAGTAAAGGATCACAACTGCCACGTCACCGGCAGGACCGGGTCAATAATGCAACGTCACACCAGCGCTGACCAGCCGAAGATCAGATCTCGATATCGACCCACAAGCCTTGGCGCGGTTGATCTTCCATCAGCGGCACCACCGGCACGGTGTTGTCGGCGTTCAACTCGGTACCGGGTACCGCCAGGTGTTCTTCCGGGTCCTCATCGGCTTCGCGGCGGCGACGATCACGCTCCTGCTGGCGACGCTGTTCTTCGCGCGCCAGCAGTCGATCCTCTTCCGGATCGCGCTTTTGCAGATCGATCGTGCTTTCGTTCGAGCTTTCCTGCACCGGCACCACCGGCGGAATGTCCGGCCGCTGGCGGATCGGATCCTGCTGCGAAGTGATCGGCACAGCGCTCAAGGGGAGCATCGGTGGCAACATATAAAGGGTCTCCTGTCTGCAGGCTATCGGCTGCGGCAAAGGCGCCTTGAGCCATCCGTCGTAAATCTGTGACGCATTTGGCACCCTGCAGGAGCTGCCGCAGGCTGCGATCTTTATCAGACAGCTCAAACCTCAAGGGTTCTCAAAGATCAAAAGATCGTCCGAACGCGGCCCGAGCCTTCGGCAGCTCCTACGCCAGTAATCTTTGGCCCTGAAGCCCTCATTCCGTTAAGATAGCCCGCTTTTTCAAGGTGGGAGTCAGGCAGCATGGCGCAGCAGTATCAACCGGGGCAACGCTGGATCAGTGACAGCGAAGCAGAGCTTGGTTTAGGCACCGTTCTGGCACAGGACGGCCGCTTGTTGACCGTGCTTTACCCGGCCACTGGCGAAACCCGCCAGTACGCGCTACGGAATGCGCCCCTGACCCGCGTGCGGTTCTCGCCGGGTGACAGCATCACCCACTTCGAAGGCTGGAAGATGACCGTGCAGCAAGTCGACGATGTCGACGGGCTGATGGTCTATCACGGTCTCAACGGGCAGAACGAAGCCGTCACCCTGCCGGAAACCCAGCTGTCGAACTTCATCCAGTTCCGTCTGGCCAGCGACCGTCTGTTCGCCGGGCAGATCGACCCGCTGGCGTGGTTCTCGCTGCGTTACAACACCCTTGAACACACCAGCCGCCAGTTGCAATCATCGCTCTGGGGCCTGGGTGGCGTGCGTGCGCAACCGATCGCGCACCAATTGCACATCGCCCGTGAAGTCGCCGACCGCATCGCGCCGCGCGTTCTGCTGGCGGACGAAGTGGGTCTGGGTAAAACCATCGAAGCCGGTCTGGTGATTCATCGCCAACTGCTCTCGGGCCGCGCCAACCGCGTGCTGATCCTCGTCCCGGAAAACCTTCAGCACCAGTGGCTGGTGGAAATGCGTCGCCGCTTCAACCTGCAGGTCGCGTTGTTCGACGAAGAACGCTTCATCGAAAGCGATGCCGCCAACCCGTTCGAAGACACCCAACTGGCGCTGGTCGCGCTGGAGTGGCTGGTCGACGACGAGAAGGCGCAGGACGCACTGTTCGCCGCCGGTTGGGACCTGCTGGTGGTCGACGAAGCGCACCACCTGGTCTGGCACGAAGAAAAAGCCAGCCCGGAATATTCGCTGGTCGAGCAACTCGCCGAAGTCATCCCGGGCGTGCTGCTGCTCACCGCCACCCCGGAACAACTCGGTCAGGACAGCCACTTCGCGCGTCTGCGCCTGCTCGACCCGAACCGTTTCCATGACCTGGCTGCCTTCCGCGCCGAGAGCGAGAACTATCGCCCGGTGGCCGAAGCCGTTCAGGAATTGCTCGACAAGGGCCGTCTCTCGGCCAAAGCGCACAAAACCATTCAAGGGTTCCTCGGCAACGAAGGCGAAGCCCTGCTGACCGCGGTCAACGATGGCGACAGCGAAGCCAGCGCCCGACTCGTGCGTGAACTGCTCGATCGCCACGGCACCGGCCGCGTGCTGTTCCGTAACACCCGCGCTGCCGTGCAGGGTTTCCCGGAGCGCAAACTGCACCCGTACCCGCTGCCGTGCCCGGACGAGTACCTCGAACTGCCGTTGGGCGAACACGCCGAGCTGTACCCGGAAGTCAGCTTCCAGGCGCAGCCGGACGCCAGTGAAGAAGAACGCTGGTGGAAATTCGACCCGCGCGTCGAATGGCTGATCGATCAGCTGAAAATGCTCAAGCGCACCAAAGTGCTGGTGATCTGTGCCCACGCCGAAACCGCGATGGACCTGGAAGACGCCCTGCGCGTGCGTTCCGGCATCCCGGCCACGGTGTTCCACGAAGGCATGAACATCCTTGAGCGTGACCGCGCCGCCGCCTACTTCGCCGATGAAGAGTTCGGTGCGCAAGTGCTGATCTGCTCGGAGATCGGCAGTGAAGGTCGCAACTTCCAGTTCGCTCACCACTTGGTGCTGTTCGATCTGCCGTCGCACCCGGATTTGCTCGAGCAGCGTATCGGTCGTCTCGACCGGATCGGCCAGAAGCACATCATCGAATTGCACGTGCCGTACCTGGAAACCAGCCCGCAAGAGCGCCTGTTCCAGTGGTACCACGAAGCGCTGAACGCGTTCCTCAACACCTGCCCGACCGGCAACGCCTTGCAGCACCAGTTTGGCCCGCGCCTGCTGCCGCTGCTCGAAGAAGCCGACGACAGTGAGTGGCAAGCGCTGATCGACGAAGCGCGCAGCGAGCGCGAGCGTCTCGAAGCCGAACTGCACACCGGCCGTGACCGTTTGCTGGAGCTCAACTCCGGCGGCGCCGGCGAAGGTGAAGCTCTGGTCGAGGACATCCTCGAACAAGACGATCAGTTCGCCCTGCCGATCTACATGGAAACCCTGTTCGACGCGTTCGGCATCGACAGCGAAGACCATTCGGAAAACGCCCTGATCCTCAAGCCGAGCGAGAAAATGCTCGACGCCAGTTTCCCGCTGGGCGACGACGAAGGCGTGACCATCACCTACGACCGCAACCAGGCGCTGTCGCGCGAAGACATGCAGTTCATCACCTGGGAACACCCGATGGTGCAGGGCGGCATGGACCTGGTGCTGTCCGGTTCGATGGGCAACACCGCCGTCGCGCTGATCAAGAACAAGGCGTTGAAACCGGGCACTGTGCTGCTGGAACTGCTGTATGTCAGCGAAGTGGTAGCGCCGCGTTCGCTGCAACTGGGCCGTTACCTGCCACCGGCCGCGCTGCGCTGCCTGCTCGATGCCAACGGCAACGACCTGTCGGCTCGCGTCTCGTTTGAGACCTTGAACGACCAGTTGGAAAGCGTGCCGCGTGCCAGCGCCAACAAGTTCATCCAGGCCCAGCGCGATCAGCTGACGCCACGGATCAACGCAGGTGAAGACAAGATCGCCCCACGTCACGCCGAGCGCGTGGCCGAGGCCCGTCGCCGTCTGGCGGCCGACACCGACGAAGAACTGGCGCGCCTGACCGCGTTGCAAGCGGTCAACCCGACCGTGCGTGACAGCGAACTGGTGGCGTTGCGTGAGCAGCGCGAGCAGGGTCTGGCGATGCTGGACAAGGCTGCGTTGCGACTGGAAGCGATTCGGGTGTTGGTGGCGGGCTAATCGCCCTGCCCCACCGCTGAAAACAACAAGGCCCGCAGTGATGCGGGCCGATCGTTCCCACGCTCTGCGTGGGAATGCAGCCCGAGACGCTCCGCGTCTCTTTCGCGAGTTGGGACGCGGAGCGTCCCTTGAGGCATTCCCACGCAGAGCGTGGGAACGATCATCAAAGCAAAAGCAAAGATCGCAGCCTTCGGCAGCTCCTACAGGAAACCACATTCCCATGTAGGAGCTGCCGAAGGCTGCGATCTTTTGATCTTAAGCAGTCGCTACTGCAACCTCTGGCTCAAGCACCGCCACCAACCCTTCCTTCATCCGCTGCGCATCGCGTACAAAACACCGCGCCGCCAGAAACAGAAACACCATGGTCAAAAACAGCGCCACTGGAATCAAATACATCGCGTCATGCAGCCCAACAGCCTTGAACGCCTCGGTCATCTGCTCCGCCCCGGACGCCGCCATCGCCGTGTGCGCAAAATGATCCGACAGACCACCGACCACCACCGGCCCCAAACCGCCGCCCAGCAGATACAGCCCGGCAAAGAACAACGCCATCGCTGTCGCCCGCAAACGCGGTTCGACCACGTCCTGAATCGCCGTGTAAACACAGGTGTAGAAGTTGTAGGCAAACAGCCAGCCGACGCTGAACACCGCGACAAACACACCAATCTCGATTCGCCCTGAATGCAACGCCCACGCCGTGCACAAGGTCGAGATAATCAGGCTGAACGCCGCGAACAACAGCCGCCCATTGGCCACGCGCTGGTGAATCTTGTCGGCAATCCAGCCGCCCAGCGTCAAACCCACCAGCCCGGTGACGCCGACGATCATCCCGGTGGCCACCGCCGCGTCCTGCAACGGCATCAGGAAGTAGCGCTGCAGCATCGGCACCAGAAACGAGTTGCAGGCATACGTCGCGAAGTTGAAACACAACCCGGCCAGCACCAGCCAGAGAAAAGTCGGAACCGCCAGAATCCGCCGGATCGGCCTGTCGACTTTCTCTTGCGAGACTTGCACGGTTTCCGCCGCGCCGCGCTTCGGCTCTTTGATGAAAAACATGAAGATCGCCAGGATCAGCCCCGGCACCGCGGCAATAAAGAACGGCGCACGCCAGCTGTCGAACGCCTTGACCATCGCACCAATGGTGAAGAACGCCAGCAACAGGCCCAACGGCAAACCGAGCATGAAAATCCCCATCGCCCGTGCCCGCCGGTGCGCCGGAAACAAATCACCGATCAGCGAGTTAGCCGCCGGCGCATAACTGGCTTCGCCGATGCCGATGCCCATGCGCACGATCAGAAAGCTCCAGAAACTGCCGACCAGACCATTGACCGCCGTCAGCGCACTCCACGTCGCCAGACCCCAGCCCATCAGCTTGCTGCGCGAACCGGTATCGGCCATCCGCCCCAAAGGCAGGCCGGCGATCGCGTAAACAAGGGTGAATGCCGTGCCGACGATCCCCAGTTGAAAGTCGCTGAGGTGCCATTCCATGCGGATCGGCTCGATGATGATCGCCGGAATGGTGCGGTCGAAGAAGTTGAACAGGTTGGCGAGGAACAGCAGGAACAGAATGCGCCAGGCATTCGCCGCTTGGGTCGAGTTCTGCATGGGTCCGTCTCTTTATTGTTATAGGGCTTCACTGCCAACGCATCCGAGCCCGGAACCTGCAATCTAGTCAGCCGCGCCGAGGCTGTCTGTGATCATTCGTCTGCCTGATATCGGCCCATGGCACTGTAACGAAACGTAAGCCCTTGATAAGCCTGCAATCCCCCGAAAACCGGGGCTTTTGCGGCAAAACCTTGCCACAAAAAAATAGTTTCGCGTCCCCCTTCCCAAGTCTGCGGCAAAGCCTAGAATGGCCGCCGGATCCGTCCGGATCTCCCGATCAATCCCTTTGATACCCTCGCCCATGTCTGAAGTCAGTCCGTGTCTGAATTGCGGTGCCTGCTGTTCCCATTTTCGCGTGTCTTTCTTTTGGGGTGAGTGCTCATCTTCCGGCGGCACGGTGCCCGATGAACTGGTCACGCAGATCAGCCCAAGCCGGGTGGCGATGAACGGCACCGACTGCAAATCGCCACGCTGCACGGCGTTGGAAGGCGAAGTCGGCAGCGAGGTGAAGTGCTCGATTTATGAATTGCGCTCCAGCCCCTGCCGAGAGTTCGAATCGTCATGGGAAAACGGCGAACAGAATGTCGATTGCGACAAGGCTCGCGCGCGTTTCGGCTTGCCGCCGCTGCAACCGGACTGGGCGCAAATCCCTTTCGAACAGATCGCTTGAGCCTTTAGCGCCAATCGCTATGACGCTAATGCCGAAATCATTAGCGCCAATGTGCCACTACCCCTTCCAGTCCAAAAACCGCCTCTATACTCCTGTCATTCGCCTGCGTTCACCGCGCAGTCAGGACGACTTCAGAGACGGGGCATGCTATGGAGTGGCTTGGTTTGCAGTTTGTTACCGAGCTGCCGGAGAGCGGGCAGGTCATCCTCGATTGCAGTCACAACTCTCTCCTGGTGATGGTTGCGTATCTGGTCGCCTGCGCAGCCAGTTTCGCCACTCTGGATATGGCTGAGCGCGTTGTAAATGCCGAAGATCCGGGGTCGCGGCGGATCTGGCGCTGGATCGGCGCGACCTGCCTGGCCGGCGGCATCTGGGCCATGCATTTCATCGGCATGCTGGCTTTCCAGACACCTATCGACATTCAGTACGACCTTGGCATCACCCTTTTCTCGTTGCTGATCGCCCTGCTCGCCTCTTGGCTGGCCATGCAAACCCTGAGCGAAGCGCAGCCGAGTGCGTTGCATTGCTTGAAAACCGCGTTTGTCATCGGCCTGGGCATCGCCGGTATGCATTACGTTGGCATGGCGGCGATGAAGTCGAGCGCCACCGCCTACTATCAACCAGGACTGTTCGCGCTGTCTGTGGCGATCGCCATCGGCGCCAGTTTCGCCGCGCTGTGGGTGGCCCGCTATCTGAGCGAAGGCGGCGGCGTGGCGCATCAGTTGCTCAAGTACAGCGCTGCGCTGATTCTCGGCGCCGGCATCATCAGCATGCATTTCACCGGCATGGCTGCGCTGGATCTGGTTCTTCCCGAGGGAGGCCTGACAGCGAGCGGCGGCGATAACGGGCATCTGCAACTAGGCCTGACCGTGGCGCTGATCATCCTGCTGATCCTTGGCAGTGCGATCAGTGCAGCGCTGGCCGACAAGAAGCTGCAGAACAAAGAAGAGGATCTGCGCCGGGTCAACGCCCTGCTTAGCCAGCTCGATCAGGCGCGCATGTCGCTGCAACAAGCGGCCAACTACGACGCCCTGACCAACCTGATCAACCGCCGCGGGTTCAACCAGATCTTCGCCGAGAAACTCTGCCAGAAAGCCACCGAGGGCGGCATGCTCGCGGTGATGTTTCTCGACATCGACCACTTCAAGCGGATCAACGACAGCCTCGGTCACGACGCTGGTGACGAACTGCTCAAGGTGATCGCCCAGCACATCAAAGGCTCGGTGCGCAGCCATGAAGACGTGGTCGCGCGGTTCGGTGGCGACGAGTTCTGCATCCTCATTAACCTGCGTGAGCGCGAAGAAGCCCGCAGTATGGCCCAGCGCATCATGCTCAAAATGAAGGAGCCGATCGAACTGGCCGGGCGCCGCATGGTGATGACCACCAGCATCGGCATCAGTCTGTTTCCGGAAGATGGCAGCACCTGCGAAGAACTGCTCAAGCACGCCGATCTGGCGTTGTATCAATCCAAAGGCGCGGGACGTAATGGCCTGCACTTTTTCAGTTCCAACCTCAAGACCCGCGCCAGTTTCGAGCTGCAACTGGAAGAAGAACTGCGCCATGCCCTGCGCGAAGAAAACGGTCTGACGCTCTATTACCAACCGATCTTCGAACTGAAAACCGGCCGTGTCACCAAACTGGAAGCGCTGATCCGCTGGCAACATCCTCTGCACGGTTTGCTGACCCCGGATCGTTTTATCACCATCGCCGAAAACAACGGCCTGATCGCCGAACTGGACAACTGGGTGCTGCGCCGCGCCTGCAAGGATCTGGGTGAACTGTCACGGCATGGCTGCGAAGAGCTGAAAATCGCCTGGAACTGCTCGCCGCTCAATCTCGCCCGGGAAGAACTGGCCACTGAAATCGAAAGTGCCTTGCGCACTGCCGGTGTCGCGCCGGAACGGCTGGAACTGGAAGTCACCGAGAACGCGTTGATGGGTAACATCGCCAACACCCTGGTGCTGCTGCGGCAGATCCGCGCGCTCGGTGTGTCGCTGTCGATCGACGACTTCGGCACTGGCTACTCGTCGCTGGCTTACCTCAAGCGCCTACCGCTCAACACCTTGAAGATCGACCGCTCGTTCATCCTCGACATTCCCACGGCAACCGCCGACATGGAGATTGTCCAGGCGATCATCGTCATGGCGCACACCCTGCATTTGCAGGTGGTCACCGAAGGCGTGGAAAGCCTGGAGCAATACGAATTTCTTGAACGCTCGGGCTGCGACTTCATTCAGGGTTACCTGCTCAGCCGCCCGGTACCGCTGGACGAGCTGCGCCCGGTGCTGGAAGAAATCAATCAGCGCAAACATTCACACGCGCTCAATCCGTTGATTCTGGCGCGCGGTACATTTGCACCAGTGTCGCTGGATCCTGCGCCAAAAAGCCCTGCGCCCCATGCAGGCGCATCAATTGTGCGGCCAATCCGCTGATCGGTGTCGCCGAGCCTTGTTCGCGGGAAAACTTCACTGCCGTATCGAGATCCTTGAGCAAGGTGCGCACGTGCCACTTGATCGGTTCGAAACGGCTTTCGGCCATTTGCGGCGCCAGAATCTGCAACGGTTTTGAATCGGCGAAACCGCCGGCCAACGCTTCGGCGATCAGGCTCGCATCGACCCCGGCCTGCTCGGCCAGCGCCACCACTTCGGCGATCACCAGCGCATTGCAGGCAACGATCATCTGGTTGCAGGCCTTGGTCACCTGACCGGCACCGATGCCGCCCATGTGCGTGACACGTTGACCGAGATTGAGCAGCACCGGGCGCACGCGTTCAAGGTCCGCCGCATCACCGCCGACCATGATCGCCAGGCTACCGGCCTCGGCGCCGACCACGCCGCCGGACACGGGTGAATCCAGCCAGGACATGCCGGTTTTCTCCAGCAGTTGCGCCGCCATTTCGCGAGTGGCCGTCGGTTCCAGGCTGGAAAAATCCACCAGCAACTGATTGTTTTCCGCGCCTTCGGCGCCACCGTCCAGGCCGAACCCGCCCCCGCCCCCCCCCGCCGTATCGGCCAGACACAACATCACCACGTCGGCGTGTTCGCACAGTTCAGCCGGACTCTCAACCTGCCGGGCACCGGCCTCGACCAGTGGCGCGCATTTGTCCGGGTTGCGATTCCACACGGTCAGCGGGTAACCCGCCGCCAACAGACGCCGGCACATCGGCAGGCCCATCAGACCGATTCCGGCGAACCCCAACGAAGGTAGCGTTGACATCATTTTGCCTCTTTTCGATTAAAGATCGCCGAATAATGGCCGATTCATCAACGATCAGGAAAGGATTCCCCCCAGCGACAGTCAGGCCAAATCCCTGACGCTCGGGCTCAATACGCGCAAATAAAAGACGCGAGATCTTATTCCGTGAGGTTCGCAGGCAAAAGGCTCGCGAGCCAACCAGTCCAGGTATATGGCGCACAATGACTTCTAAAAATAATCCCGCCACTGCGGTATCCGATCTGACGTTAAGCCCCGCTGCCAACAGCCCTTCATCGTCGAAGCCATTGGTCCCGTCGCGCCCGCTGTCGACTCAGCAATACCTGTACTTCACCGAAACCAATACCGACCGCATCCTCGACAACCTCGACGGCCTGCGTGATCTGGTGTTCCCGCGCCCGCCGCACCTGGAAGGCGACAACGAGCAGCACAACGATCAGGAATTCCCCTCGGTGTGCCTGATCGGCCTCGGTCGCTGCGGCTCCAACATCGCCCTCGATGTCGCGGAGCTGGTGTACAACGCGCGCAAGTTCTACCTCAACGAATTCAACAACGAAGACCGTGCGGCGGATCGCCGACTGGCCGACAAGGGCTACAGCCCGGCGCAGTGGATCAAGAACAACCTGCGCATCGGCCCGAACAAATCCACCAAACCGGTGTTTCTGGTCGAACCGCTGGTGATGCTCGGCGACCTCGACAAAGACATCGCCGGGCGCATCCGTTTCTCACGCAAAGGCGAGAAAAGCGGCTTCCTGCGCGACTACAGCAAAATGAAGATCATGGACTTGTCCGAAGTCCACGCCGGTGGCGCCGGTAACGCGCCGATCCTCGGCCAGTACCTGGCGAAGATCATCCTCAACAAGGACACCCAGCGTTTCTCCAGCCCTGACTGGAAAATGATCCACTCGTATCTGATCGACAGCTGTGGCATCAAGGCCAACCAGTCGCGCCTGTATTTCTCGATCTTCAGTGCCGGCGGCGGTACCGGTTCCGGCATGGCTTCGGAATTCGGTCTGGCCCAGCAGCACTCGTACATGAACAAGACGTTCGACACCAAGCCGATGGACGAGCATGACGGCAAGAGCGGTCATTCGTTCGTGTTCGAACCGATCTTCACCAGCGGCATCTGCGTGCTGCCGAACATTTCCGATCACCGCAGCGAAATGTCCGAGGCGCTGCACATCAACGCCGGTCGCCTGCTGTGCAAATACCTTTCGGAAGAATGGGATTTCTCTTACAACTTCGCTAACGAAGACAGCAGCGAAGCCAGCGTCATGGGCCGTATCCGCCCATGGAACGCGATGATGCTGATCTCCAACGACATCATGCGTTACGCCGAAGAGAGCGATGACGGCAACATCCAGAACATTGATGTCAATGCGATGGAAAAGCACGCCAACCAGTACATCTCGCAGCAGATATTCAACATTCTGACGGCGCAGGCCGTCACCACGGACTACGACCAGAACTACTTCCGTCGCGCCGGCATCGACATCGGCGAAACCATTCGCCTCGACGCCAATGACCTGTTCATGAGCCTGGCCGGCCCGGTGGCGATTGCCTACGCCGAGTCGGTGGTGCCGGAAACCCCGCCGCCGAGCAGCGACAAGTTCAAGGTGTTCGACAAAGAGCCGCAGCGCCTGAACATCGACGACCTGTTCTTCCGCTCGATCGACCTGCCGCACTTCAACAAGGTCACGCAGGCGATCGAAGGCATCAGCCTGCTGCCGATCGAGTCCAAGCGTTATCGCGCTTCGCTTGAGCAGTACAAGAATTCCGGTTACGACGCCGCCGCCCTGCACGACCTGCACTTCTTCAAGAACTGCTCGTCGGTGGTTTCGATCGTCTCGCTGCCGAAAGACTACAAGCTGTCGTACATGGACCTGAACCGGTTGAAGACCCACCTCAACAGCCTGTTCCCCAACACCACGCTCAAGCGTTATGCGCTGGTGATCGGTGCTTCGGCCAACCTGTCGCTGACCACCCTGATCGCCAAGAGCCCGTGCCTGTCGGACGACTTCCTGACTTTGATCGTGGCGTTCATCAAGCGCTGCTTCGCGAAGAACCCGTACCGTTTCGACGAGACCCTGGACAACTCGATCCTCGATTTCATCATCAACGAGGAGTTCGACGAAGACCGCATCGACGACCTGCTCAACGAGTTCGAAAACCCGGCGAAGATCCTCGATACCAACTGGTACGCGATCAAACCGATGTACGAGAAGAAGTACCGCGAGCTGATCAACGACAAAGAAAAGTTTGTCTCGATCAATGACATTCGCCTGTCGCGTGATTGTGTGAAGAAGTCGATCAAGTATCTGCGTGAGATTTACCGTCACCGGATTGGCAAGACCAAGGTTATTTCGCTGAATAACCATACCGGGAAGTCGTTCACGGTCTGATCCAGGACCGAGTCGCCCCATTCGCGAGCAGGCTCGCTCCCACGATCGTTCCCACGCTCTGCGTGGGAATGCCGCCCGGGACGCTCTGCGTCCCAATGCGGACGCAGAGCGTCCATTGATGCATTCCCACGCGGAGCGTGGGAACGATCATATCCAGAAACAATTAAGCAGCCGTTAGGCTGCTTACTAAACTGTTCCCGTTACGTTTACGTCACCGTGAGGCCACCTTCGCTTGTGGTGTTTCTCTACGGCAACGTGCCATCACGCTACTCCGCTACACACTTTTCGCCGATGACCGGCCGCACCATCAAGGTGCGACGCCGGCAGCGCCTGCCCTTTCCTGGATCAGAATCCACGGCGAAACCACCACCGCCCACAGCTGTGGATCGCGTTCGAAAAGATCCAGCGCCCGCGTTTCAGACAGCTTGGCGACTTTGTCTTCGGCCAGCCAGGCAGCCACTTTCTCGCCTTCATCCGACGCCACGGCCTCAGCAGCCGCGATCAAATCCAGCGCCGCGTCGACCCACAATAGGGCACCCTTGGCGAAGAACGGCTCCAACTCTTTCCAGGTAATAGATGCGGTTTCACCAAGCAGCTTGGCATAGAGGGTGCTAGGTTCTTGATTCATGGGTGCTGTCCGGAAAAGAAATCGACGCGAATAATAACGTTGGTGGTCCGCCAGCAAAACCCGGTTGCAAAAGGCTGCACCGAACGAAAAGAGCAGGAACGCCAAGGAATGCTGCTGATTGGGCTATATGCCCACGAACGCCCCGCCGCAATTCTGTCTTTTTCATTCAAAAATGCGACACCCCCAAGTTTTGCCCCTCGGCGCCCGCTTCCCAGGCTGACAACCGGCGCTCTACACTGTACCGGTACAGTTGCCGGGGGCATTTCCGGAGGGTATCGCAAAGATATCTGACCCGGTTCTGCTGCTACGGCGCCAGAACTCAAAAAAATTACAACAGTAAGAGTGGAGCACTATGACTAAGGCTACTAAGCAGATTTCCAAACTGTTTGCCGCTATGGTTCTGGCCGGGGTTGCCAGCCATTCGTTCGCAGCTGACACCATCAAAATCGGTATCGCCGGTCCAAAAACCGGTCCAGTAGCCCAGTACGGCGACATGCAGTTCAGTGGCGCAAAAATGGCCATCGAACAAATCAACGCCAAGGGCGGCGTCGACGGCAAGAAACTCGAAGCCGTTGAATACGACGATGCCTGCGATCCGAAACAAGCGGTAGCGGTCGCGAACAAGGTCGTCAACGACGGCGTCAAGTTCGTGGTCGGTCACCTGTGCTCCAGCTCCACTCAACCGGCTTCGGACATCTACGAAGACGAAGGCGTGATCATGATCACCCCGGCTGCCACCAGCCCGGACATCACCGCCCGTGGTTACAAAATGGTCTTCCGTACCATCGGTCTGGACAGCGCCCAGGGCCCTGCCGCCGGTAACTACATTGCCGATCACGTGAAACCGAAAATCGTTGCTGTGCTGCACGACAAGCAACAATACGGTGAAGGCATCGCCACCGCCGTTAAAGCCACCCTCGAGAAGAAAGGCACCAAAGTTGCCGTGTTCGAAGGCGTCAACGCCGGCGACAAGGACTTCTCCTCGATCATCGCCAAGCTCAAGCAAGCCAACGTCGACTTCGTTTACTACGGCGGCTACCACCCTGAGCTGGGCCTGATCCTGCGTCAGTCCGCTGAAAAAGGCCTGAAAGCCAAGTTCATGGGTCCGGAAGGCGTGGGTAACGACTCCATTTCGCAGATCGCCAAAGACGCTTCCGAAGGTCTGCTGGTAACCCTGCCGAAATCCTTCGACCAGGATCCGGCCAACATCGCTCTGGCAGATGCCTTCAAGGCGAAGAAAGAAGATCCGAGCGGCCCGTTCGTGTTCCCTTCCTACTCGGCTGTTGAAGTGATTGCCGGCGGTATCACCGCAGCCAAGAGCGAAGACCCGGCCAAAGTGGCTGAAGCCATTCACGCTGGCACCTTCAAAACCCCGACTGGCGACCTGAGCTTCGACGCCAAGGGCGACCTGAAGGACTTCAAATTTGTGGTTTACGAGTGGCACTTCGGCAAACCAAAAACTGAAGTATCCCCTCAGTAAGGCGCTGCCTGACTGACTGCCAATAAAGCCCACGGCGTGCCGTGGGCTTTGTTTTACGAATGTATGGGCCGCGCTGGCGTGATCCGCCAGTCTCCCCACCTGAAAATCTCAAAACCGTCATCAGCGGTTCGCTGGCAAAACCCGGATTCGAAGTGGATATAGATCCACGGGGCCGGGCGGGAAAATGACTCCACCAGTGAAATGCGTATCAGGTTTTTAGGAGCGTTGTAATGCCTGACCTCTATCACTTCTTCCAGCAGCTGGTTAATGGTCTGACCATTGGCAGCACGTATGCCCTGATTGCCATCGGCTATACGATGGTTTACGGCATCATTGGAATGATCAACTTCGCCCACGGCGAGGTGTACATGATCGGTTCCTACGTGGCGTTCATCGCCATCGCCGGGCTGGCCATGATGGGAATCGACAACGTCCCGCTGTTGATGACCGCAGCCTTCATCGCGAGCATCGTCGTGACAAGTTCCTACGGTTACAGCATCGAACGGATCGCCTACCGCCCCCTGCGCGGCAGCAACCGTCTGATCCCGCTGATCTCCGCCATCGGTATGTCGATCTTCCTGCAGAACACGGTTCTGCTGGCGCAAGACTCCAAGGACAAATCCATCCCCAACCTGATCCCCGGGAACATTTCCTTCGGGCCAGGTGGCGCACATGAAGTGCTGATCTCCTACATGCAAATCGTGGTGTTCGTGGTGACCCTGATCGCCATGCTCGGCCTGACGCTGTTCATCTCCCGTTCTCGCCTGGGTCGCGCCTGCCGCGCCTGCGCCGAAGACATCAAGATGGCCAACCTGCTCGGCATCAACACCAACAACATCATCGCCCTGACCTTCGTCATTGGTGCTGCGCTGGCGGCCATTGCGGCTGTGCTGCTGAGCATGCAATACGGCGTGATCAACCCGAACGCCGGTTTCCTCGTCGGCCTCAAAGCCTTCACCGCGGCGGTACTCGGCGGCATCGGCAGCATCCCCGGCGCCATGCTCGGCGGGTTGGTGCTTGGGGTGGCAGAAGCGTTTGGCGCCGATATCTTCGGTGACCAATACAAGGACGTCGTGGCTTTCGGCTTGTTGGTTCTGGTGCTGTTGTTCCGTCCGACCGGCATTCTGGGCCGTCCGGAGGTTGAGAAAGTATGACTAGGAATCTTAAACAGGCACTGTTCAGTGCTTTGCTGGTGTGGGCTGTGGCCTACCCGGTACTCGGTCTGAAACTGACCATCGTCGGCATCAACCTCGAAGTGCACAACACCAGCCCGATGATTCTGGCGACCATCGCCTTCTGCTCGGTGCTGATGTTCCTGCGGGTGCTGTTCAACCAGCAGATCAGCAAGGCGTGGAAATCCTCGCCGGGTATGCCGTTGATCCCGGCCAAGGCCAGCAACTTCCTGACCCTGCCGACCACGCAACGCTACTTCATCATTGCGCTGATCATCGGTGCCCTGGTGTGGCCGTTCTTCGGCTCGCGTGGCGCGGTGGACATCGCGACGCTGATCCTGATCTACGTGATGCTTGGCCTGGGCCTGAACATCGTCGTCGGTCTGGCCGGTCTGCTCGACCTTGGTTATGTCGGCTTCTACGCCGTCGGCGCCTACAGCTACGCGCTGCTGTCGCACTACTACGGCTTGAGCTTCTGGATCTGCCTGCCGATTGCCGGCCTGATGGCGGCGACGTTCGGCTTCCTGCTGGGCTTCCCGGTGTTGCGTTTGCGCGGTGACTACTTGGCGATCGTGACCCTCGGCTTCGGCGAGATCATCCGTCTGTTCCTGCGTAACCTGACCGACATCACTGGCGGTCCGAACGGCATCAGCAACATCGAGAAACCGACGTTCTTCGGCCTGACCTTCGAGCGTAAAGCGGCGGAAGGCATGCAGACCTTCCACGAATATTTCGGCCTCGAATACAACTCGATCAACAAGGTGATTTTCCTTTACCTGGTTGCTCTGTTGCTGGCGCTGGCGGCGCTGTTCATCATCAACCGCCTGCTGCGCATGCCGATCGGCCGTGCGTGGGAAGCGCTGCGTGAAGATGAAATCGCCTGCCGTGCACTGGGTCTGAATCCGACGATCATCAAGTTGTCGGCGTTCACCCTGGGGGCGAGCTTCGCCGGTTTCGCCGGTAGCTTCTTCGCTGCCCGTCAGGGTCTGGTGACGCCAGAATCGTTCACCTTCATCGAGTCGGCGATCATCCTCGCCATCGTCGTGCTGGGTGGCATGGGCTCGCAACTGGGCGTGATTCTCGCGGCCGTGGTGATGATTCTGTTGCCGGAAATGATGCGTGAGTTCAGCGAATACCGCATGTTGATGTTCGGTGCGCTGATGGTGTTGATGATGATCTGGCGTCCACAAGGTCTGCTGCCGATGCAACGCCCACACATGGAGTTGCGAAAATGAGCCGCGAGATTCTTAAGGTTGAAAACCTGAGCATGCGCTTCGGCGGCTTGCTCGCGGTCAATGGCGTGGCCCTGACCGTCAAAGAGAAACAAGTGGTTGCATTGATCGGGCCGAACGGCGCCGGCAAGACCACCGTGTTCAACTGCCTGACCGGTTTCTACCAGCCAACGGGCGGCAGCATCCTGCTGGACGGCGAGCCGATTCAAGGCCTGCCGGGCCACAAGATCGCCCTCAAAGGCGTGGTGCGCACCTTCCAGAACGTGCGTTTGTTCAAGGACATGACGGCGGTCGAGAACCTGTTGATCGCCCAGCACCGTCACCTGAACACCAACTTCCTGGCCGGCCTGTTCAAGACCCCGGCGTTCCGCAAAAGCGAGCGCGAGGCCATGGAGTTTGCCGAGTACTGGCTGGAAAAGGTCAACCTCAAAGAGTTCGCCAACCGTACCGCCGGCACCCTGGCCTACGGTCAGCAACGGCGTCTGGAAATCGCCCGCTGCATGATGACCCGCCCGCGGATCCTCATGCTCGACGAACCGGCCGCCGGCCTGAACCCGAAGGAAACCGAAGACCTCAAGGCGCTGATCAGCGTGCTGCGTGAAGAGCACAACGTCACCGTGCTGCTGATCGAACACGACATGAAACTGGTCATGAGCATTTCCGACCACATCGTCGTGATCAACCAGGGCACGCCCCTGGCCGACGGTACGCCGGAACAGATCCGCGACAATCCTGAAGTGATCAAAGCCTACCTGGGGGAAGCGTAAATGCTGCAGTTCGAAAACGTTTCCACCTTCTACGGCAAGATCCAGGCCCTGCACAGCGTCAACGTCGAAGTCCGTCAGGGCGAGATCGTGACCCTGATCGGCGCCAACGGTGCCGGCAAGTCGACGCTGCTGATGACGCTCTGCGGTTCGCCGCAAGCGCACAGCGGCAGCATCCGCTACATGGGTGAAGAACTGGTCGGCCAGGACTCGTCGCAGATCATGCGCAAAAGCATCGCGGTGGTGCCGGAAGGTCGTCGGGTGTTTGCCCGTCTGACCGTTGAAGAAAACCTGTCCATGGGCGGCTTCTTCACCGACAAAGGCGACTATCAGGAACAGATGGACAAGGTTCTCGGCCTCTTCCCACGCCTGAAAGAACGCTTCAACCAACGCGGCGGCACCATGTCTGGTGGCGAACAGCAAATGCTCGCCATCGGCCGTGCGCTGATGAGCAAGCCGAAACTGCTGCTGCTCGACGAACCGTCGCTGGGCCTGGCACCGATCATCATCCAGCAGATTTTCGACATCATCGAAATGCTGCGCAAGGACGGTGTGACGGTGTTCCTGGTCGAGCAAAACGCCAACCAGGCGCTGAAAATCGCTGACCGGGCGTACGTTCTGGAGAACGGCCGCGTGGTCATGCAAGGCACCGGTGAAGCGCTGCTGACCGACCCGAAAGTACGCGAGGCGTACCTCGGCGGTTGATGCATGTCGCTAAACAAAAAACGGCCTTCGGGCCGTTTTTTTATGCCTGCGAAATCCCCCTGTAGGAGCTGCCGAAGGCTGCGATCTTTTGATCTTGATTTTAAAAAAAAAGATCAAAAGATCGCAGCCTTCGGCAGCTCCTACACGGGGTGTATTGTCAGTACGGGTTGCAGTGTTGGGCTACAGCGGTGGCCTGATCGACATACGGACGTGCCGGTTCAAGATTCCACTCCGGCTTGTTGCGCACAGGCTTGCCCTCGTAGGTGGCCGCGAGGTGGCAAACCATCTGCCGGCGCAGCGACCCGCCATTGACGCTGTACTGCCGCCACTGCTGATCATCCTTGTGCTTGTTGTACAACTCGGCAAACATCCGGTCGGTCTGGTCATCCTTGATCGCGCGTCCGCAAGCGGTCGGCACCACCGAAAGCGACCAGGTGTTCGGCCCCAGTTTCGGATCGGGGCGTTGTACCCAAGTGCTCGATTCGATGTACTTCTCACAGAACTGCGGCGCCGCCGGCGTTGCGGTCTGGATGCACGAAAACGAAGCCTTGCCGACCGGTGTTTTCGGGAAGTCGATCTTGATGATATTGCGGTCCTTGCCGGTCTTGGCCTTGTAGTCGCGCTGATTGGCCATCGCATCGTTCAAGCCGCGTTGATCGCTGTAGAAAAACGCCAGAATCGGCAGTTCATCGGTTTTCGGATTGCCCAGACGCAGCTCCGTCTGGGTTTGAAACTCGCGGCTGTTGATGACTTTGCGCGCGCCCATGAAGTTGCGAAAGGCGTCGACCCGCTCCTTGCTGCTCATCGGATTGCGCATGTTGAAGCCGCACTGCAACTGGTCCTGTTGCCGATTGTTGTTGTACTGGGTGAAGTGCGCGACCCAGGCACTCGGATTGCTGATCGGCGGCTTCATGGCCTGACAAACCGCTTCGGCCGGCGCAGTGTTTTTGTTGTCACCACAACCGCGGTCATTGCGATAGTCGGTCCAGGCGTCATTGGGAAAGGCACAGTAAAGGTGCACCGGCGTCTCGGGGTCGCGAATCAGATCCCTTGGCGTAATGAGGTAGCCATTTTGCGTACTCATGCCGGGGTCTTCATAACTGATGCCATCAGCGCGCATATACGAGGCGGCAAACGTCCCCAACTCCACGGCTTTCGGGCTGGGATTCCACACGTCCCATTTCTGCCCCTTTGCCGGATCCGCCCGGTGCGTGCCCCGCACCAACAGCCCGGAACAGTCGGACGCGGGGTCCTGGCCGCAACTGTCGACGGTCTTGTTGTACAACGTCTCGACCTTTTTCAGCGTCTCGTCGCATGACTCGGCATTGGCCCAGGTGGCCTGTACCAGCAGTGGCAACATCAGCAATGGGGCGATCCTGTTCAAGCGTTTTTTCATGGCTTGCATCTCCTTGATTAGCCAAACACACCTTCAACGCGGGACGGGATTGCACCCCGCTGCCCGAGTCTCGCTGTCCGACAACGCCGGGCGAAACGGCTCGAGATTCCATGGCGTCTTGGCGCGGTAATTGACCAGGACGCAACTCAATTGCTGACGCATGCTGCCGACGGATTTTTCATTGTCGCGCCAGTTGCTGTCGGCCCCTTTAAGGGCGAACAACTGGTCGTACAAAGCCCCGAGTTGCTCGTTGGGCAATGCTCGACCTGCCGCTGTGGGCACGACGCTCAAGCTCCATTCATCTTTGCGTGTGCCGGGGTCGTAACGCTTGATCCAGTTGGCTGAGGCGATGTAGTTCGGCGCAGGCGCAACGGGCGTCAGCTGCGCGCCGCCGACCACCATCGAGTCGATCACCTGATCAGCCGCGACGTAGCTGAAACGCTGCTCGGGCGGCTTGGTGAAATCCAGCCGCAGGATCGGCACGCTGTAGCCTCGTGCATGCAGCTTTTTCTGAAAGTTGCGGGCGCTGTTGAGGCCATTCTCCGGTTTCGGTGGGGCCTGATCACCGCGCGTGGCGAAGTTTTGCGTGCTGTTGACGTTGTAGATAAAGGCATCGATGTACTTCATGTTTTCGCTGCCGTCGTTGCTCGCCGTGGCGTTCTTCAACATGAACTCGTTGACCTGTGCGCTGAAGGCAAAGGGGTCCTTGTTGGTGGTGTTCGGCCGTGATTCGTGAACCCGGATCATTGCCTTCCAGTCGCTGGGTTTTTCCGCGTTCCACGAGCACTGGCCGTACTGGATCGGCCCTTTCATCAACCCAGTGTATTTCTGTGTCCACTGCTCGGCGGTGCTGACCCCGGCTTCGGCGCAGGTGCCATAGGCCAGCGCGGCATTGCGGTTGTTCATGGTGCCCTGAGCCGCACGCGGCGGTTCGCGGCTGTCGAAGAAACCGCAGCCATACCACTTGCGCTCAGGCCCGGTGCCGCCATCGAAGGCGTAGATGCAAGTGAAGCCCTGCTCCTTGACCGGTAGATTCAGCGACGCTGCATCGGTGGGTGTACGCAGGATGAAACCGGCCGGGTGAATGAGGATTCGCGTGCTCAGATCCTTGCGGATCCACGAGTAGGAGGTCGCGCCAATCTTGATCGCGTAAGGGCTGTAATCCCAAGGATTGAATGGCCCGTCGTTGACCATGCGCAAGGTCACGCCACTGCAATAGTAGAGGCCGCGTGCGGCACCGGTGTCGGGTTCCTGGCAAGCGTCTTTGAGGGTGTTGTAGTTGAGGTTGATGCGCTTGAGTGTGTCCTGCGGATCGGAGACTGTCTGGGCAGCCGCCGAACTGAGCCACAAGGGGAATGCGCAGGCCAGGGCAAAAGATAAAGTCCGGTGCGATAGCACAGCGGAGTCTGAGCGATCCTTTTTCATGAGATACCGTCCTGGTAAATCGGCCCGGGCAAAGGGGCCTTCGAGTTGACTATAGAACAGCCTTGGCAGTCCGGTGGGATAGAACAAAAAGTCAGCCTGCAGGTTATTTAAAAATAATTTGAGCATCGCTGTAACGCATCGCAGTGGGCTTTCTCTAGTGGGGTAAGCAAGCGCAAACCGCTTGTAAAAACCCTGACCAAGACTGGAGAAACATCATGACTGCTACCACCCGCACCCTGTCCGCCACTGCCCTGGTTCTGGCACTCGGTTCTGCTCTGAGCATCGCCGCCGTCTCCACCGCACACGCCGCTGACGCCGACATGGAGAAATGCTTCGGCGTGGCCATGAAAGGTCACAACGATTGCGCCGCAGGTGCAGGCACTACCTGTGCCGGCACGGCGAAAATGGACTATCAGGCCAACGCCTGGAAACTCGTTCCGAAAGGCACCTGCACCACCACTGAAAGCAAAACCTCGCCGACCGGATTCGGCCAGATGGAAGCGTTCAAAGCCAAGTCCTGATCCTTGGTATGCCTGAGTGACGATCATGCTCACAATCAATGACCATGCCCCCTCCTGCACTCAGGCAGCCCTCACCGGGCTCCCGTCCCGTGCCGGGCTGGGGCTCAAGACCGGGCACTTTCGTGAAGTGCTCGGTTCACAACCGGACATTGGCTTCTTCGAAGTCCACGCCGAAAACTACATGGTGGCCGGCGGTCCGTTTCATCATTTTCTCGGGTTGATCCGCGAGCAATATCCGCTGTCGCTGCACGGTGTCGGTTTGTCCATCGGCGCTGAAGGCCCGCTGGATCACCAGCATCTCAAGCGTCTTGCCGAGTTGATCGAACGCTATCAACCACACTCCTTTTCCGAACACCTGGCCTGGTCGAGCCATGGCCCGGTGTTTCTCAATGACTTGTTGCCGCTGACCTATGACACGCCGACGCTGAACCGCGTCTGTGAGCATATCGATCAGGTTCAGAACAGCCTCAAGCGCCCCATGCTGCTGGAGAACCCGGCGACGTATCTGGGGTTTCAGCGCTCGACCATCGATGAGCCTGACTTCATCACCGAGGTCATCCGCCGCAGCGGCTGTGGTCTGTTGCTGGACGTCAACAATGTCTACGTTTCTTGCGTGAACCATCAGCGTGATGCGCTGACTTACCTCGATGCGTTACCGCTGCACGCGGTTGGCGAAATTCATCTGGCCGGTTTTGCCGAAGATTGCGACAGCCTCGGTGATCGTTTGCTCATTGACGATCACGGCGCCCCGATCGATCAAGCCGTCTGGCGTTTGTACCGGCAAGTGCTGCAACGTATCGGCCCGGTGGCGACGTTGATCGAACGCGACAATCAAGTGCCGGCATTCGCGGTGTTACTCGCCGAGGCGCAACAGGCTGATGCGTCGCTGATGGGCGCCGGGAGTCAGTCATGAGTACTCAGGCAGCGTTCAGCGCTGCGCTGCTCGATGTGCGACTGCCGTGCCCCGATGGCCTCTGCAGCCCCAACGGGGCAGATCCCGCGAGCCGTTTTTCGGTGTATCGCAACAACGTGCAGGGCTCACTGATCAATGCGCTGGCGGACAGTTACCCGGTGGTTGTGCAATTGACAGGCGAGGAGTTTTTCCGAGCCATGGCCGCCGTTTTCGTACAAGAACAACCACCACACAATCCGTTGATGAACCGTTATGGCGAAGCGTTCGCGGACTTCATTGCCGCGTTTGAACCGGCCGCCAGCGTGCCATATCTGGCGGACGTGGCACGCCTTGAACACCTGCGCACTTGCGCCTATCACGCCACTGATGCAACTGCGGTGCGGCCGGAGCACATCACCGCTGCACTGACCGCCCCTCAGGCCTTGATCGACCTGCGCCTGCAACTTCACCCCTCTCTGCATCTGCTCGACTCAGCCTACGCCGTGGTTGCGATCTGGGCCGCTCATCAGCGGGACGCAACGCTGGAGCACATCGAGGTCAACCACGGGCAGCACGCTCTGGTGCTGCGCAACGGTCTTGAGGTCGAGGTATTTGCTCTGGAACCCGGCGCCAGCGTGTTTATTCGCCATCTGATCGATGGCCAGCCCTTGTTGGCAGCAGCGGAAAACAGCCCGGAATTCGATCTCGGCCAAACCCTCGGCCTGCTGATCGCTCGCAACGTCATCACTCACCTGAACAACAAGGAACTGCCATGAACAACCTCATCACCCGCGCCATCGCGCTGCTGGAGAAAATCCCCCGCAGTCTGATCGCCTTCATTGCACGTTTCTCGATTGCAGCGGTGTTCTGGAAGTCCGGGCAGACCAAGGTCGAGGGACTGGCCATCGACTTGATCGACGGCACTTTTCAGCTCGGTTGGCCACGTCTGGCCGACTCGACGATTCCACTGTTTAAAAGCGAATACCACGTGCCCCTGCTGTCACCGGAACTCGCCGCGCACCTGGCGGCGTTCGCCGAACACTTTTTCCCGGTGCTGATACTGATCGGCTTCGCCACACGGTTTTCGGCACTGGCGTTGTTGGGCATGACGCTGACCATTCAACTGTTTGTGTACCCCGATGCCTATCCGACTCACGGCACCTGGGCGGCGGTGTTGCTGTATCTGATGGCGACCGGCCCGGGCAAGGTGTCGATCGATCACCTGATCGCCCGCCGATTCGCAAAATAAGCAAAATCCTTTTGGGCTCAGCGCTGAAGGCGATCCAGCGCTTCACCGCTGCGCTTGAACCAGCCGATCAAATAGTCTGCGAGCACCTGCGTGCGCTTCGGCAGTCCGCCCTGATACGGATGCACCAAATACATCGGCATGCGTCGGGTCTGAAAATCTCGCAGCAGCCAGCGCAACCTGCCGTCAGCCAGTTCCGCTTGCAGCAAGTACGAGGGCAATCGCGCGATACCGGCGCCACTGAGCGCGGCTTTCTTGAGAAGGCTGTAATGGTTGCTGGCAAACGGTCCTGACACGCGAACCCGGAGCAGTTCATGCTGCTGGTGATACAGCCATTCCTCGCGCCCGCTGTAGTGGCTGTTGAGCAAACACCGATGCTCAGCCAGTGCTTGCGGCGTCAGCGGTTCACCGAAGCGCTCAAGATAAGACGGACTCGCGCAGGTCATTTCCTGCCAGGCCAGCAACGGTTTGGCCACCAGTCGATCGTCATTGGCCACCTCACTGCGGATCCCCAGATCAAAGCCGTCCCGTGACAGATCGCGGTAGCTGTTGTTCAACTCCAGCTCGATCTGCACGTCGGGGTATTTGTGCGAAAACTCCATCAGCAGACCATCGAAGAAGGTTTCCCCGAGCGACACCGGAACCGTCATACGCACGGGCCCGGCCATGTCGTCCTTCAATCGCGCCAATGCCTGACGCGCTTTTTCGACCTGGACTACAAGCGCCTGCGCCTGCGGCAATAACGCAGCGCCCGCTGCAGTCAGGCTCAAGCGCCGGGTAGTGCGTTGCAGCAAGACTACGGAAAACTGTGCTTCGAGCTGGCTGATGCGCTTGGACAACTGCCCTTTGCTACAGCCCAATTGCTGCGCTGCCAAGGTGAAACTCCCCGCTTCGATCAACACGGCGAACGCCGCCAGATCATCCATTTCGCTCATGGATTGTTTCCATTTGAAAACCAAAGGTTGCCTATTAGTGCGCTTATCTGCAGAAAAAACCACTCTAGACTGAAACCTCGTTCACTCACTTGAGGTACAGCTCGATGAAGATTCTGTTGATAGGCGCTGGCGGCACCATTGGTTCGGCGGTGGACAAAGAACTGTCGCAACGCCACGACGTGATTCGTATCGGTCGCAACAGCGGCGAATTCAATGTCGATATCAGTGACAGCGCATCGATCCGCAAGCTGTTCGAACAGACCGGCAAGTTCGATGCGCTGGTGTGCGCGGCGGGCAACGTGACCTTCGCCCCGCTGGGCGAGATGAATGAAGACAGCTTTGCCCTCGGCCTCAAAGACAAACTGATGGGCCAGGTCAACCTGCTGCTGATCGGCCGCGAATTCGCCAATGACGGCGCGTCATTCACCTTCACCACCGGCGTGCTCAGCCACGACCCGATCCGCAGCGGCGCCTCGGCAGCGCTGGTCAACGGCGCCCTAGACAGCTTCGTGCGCGCCGCCGCCATCGAACTGCCGCGCGGCCTGCGAGTGAACTCGATCAGCCCGACCGTACTGCTCGAAGCGATGGGCAGCTACGCCCCGTATTTCCGTGGCTACAAGCCGGTTCCTGCGGCGGATGTGGCATTGGCCTACGCGAAAAGTGTCGAAGGCTTGCAGACAGGTCAGACATTTCACGTGGGCTAAACCCTTGTGATGAACGGTCAGGCTGCGTAACGTGACGACACTTGTCTGGAGAGCCGAAGATGCGTGTCGCCCGTTCGTTAGTCGTTGTTGCCCTGCTGCCGTTGTTTGCCGCTTGCCAGTTGTTCGATGGCCAGCGAGAAAGTGTCTCGCACGTCGGGCAAACGCGGATGCAAGGGCAACTGACCGCCGCTGACGGCAAACTGGTGTTCCAGCCGTGCCAGGATCAGCGCCAACTGGTGGTCAATGACATCGGTGGCACCAGCATTCTGCAAGAAGCGGCGACCCTCGCCGACGAGCAAGGCAAGCTGTTCGCCGATGTGCGCGGCAAGGTCGCTGGCGACCGTCTCGATCTGACTCAGCTGTACCGCGTCGAGCGTTCCGGCACGGCCTGCGATGATCCCAACTTCAAACAACTGATCCTGCGCGCCACCGGCCATGGCCCGGAATGGAACGTCAAAGTCAGTGGCAAGGGCATGGTCATCGATCGCGAAGGCCAGCCGCCGCTTGCCGTGCCCTATGTTGAAGAACAACTGGGCGATGGCCGCTTCAATCTCAGCAGCGAAGCCAACAACCAGCGCATCGAATTGTGGGTCGCGCCGCAGCGCTGCGTCGACAGCAGCACCGGCAGTGTGCAGCACATGAGCGCCGAGTTGCGCATCGATGGCCAGGTGCAGCGCGGTTGCGGGTATTTCGGCGGATCGCGCAACGACTGAGCGTTTTAGCCTCACCGGATCCGGCCTTTGCGGCTTATAATCGCGGCCTTCAAACGCTCTGGCGCAGTTGTGCGCCCCGCGAACCCGGATCCTCGCCATGTTACGAATCACTGAACTCAAGCTGCCAATCGACCATCCCGAAGAAGACCTGCGCCCTGCCATCGTGCAGCGCCTGGGCATCGCCAGCGATGATTTGCTCGATTTCACCTTGTTCAAGCGCAGCTACGATGCGCGCAAAAAGTCCTCCGAACTGTGCTTCATCTACACCATCGATCTCGAAGTGCGCGACGAGGCCAAGGTGTTGGGCAAGTTCGCCGACGACCGTAACGTCAACGTGGCGCCGGATGTCAGCTACAAGTTCGTCGGCCAGGCGCCAAGCGACCTGAGCCAGCGCCCGATCGTCGTCGGTTTCGGCCCATGCGGAATCTTCGCCGGCCTGCTGCTGGCGCAAATGGGCTTCAAACCAATCGTCCTCGAGCGTGGCACCGAAGTTCGTCAGCGCACCAAAGACACCTGGGGCCTGTGGCGTAAAAGCGTACTCAACCCCGAGTCCAACGTGCAGTTCGGCGAAGGCGGCGCGGGGACGTTCTCCGACGGCAAGCTGTACAGCCAGATCAAGGACCCGAAGTTCCTTGGCCGCAAAGTCCTGCACGAGTTCGTCAAGGCCGGCGCGCCGGAAGAAATCCTCTACGTCAGCAAGCCGCACATCGGTACGTTCCGCCTGACCGGTATGGTTGAAAACATGCGCGAGCAGATCCGTGAACTGGGCGGTGAAGTGCGCTTCCAGGAGCGCGTCACCGACGTGCTGATCGAAGACGGCCAACTGGTCGGCGTCGAACTGGCGAGCGGTGAAACCCTGCATTCGAAACACGTGGTTCTGGCCCTCGGCCACAGCGCCCGCGACACGTTCCGCATGCTCCACAGCCGTGGCGTGTTCATGGAAGCCAAGCCGTTCTCGGTGGGTTTCCGCATCGAACACCCGCAATCGCTGATCGACCGCGCGCGATTGGGCAAATACGCCGGCCACCCGAAACTCGGCGCTGCCGACTACAAACTGGTGCACCACGCCAAGAACGGCCGTTCGGTCTACAGCTTCTGCATGTGCCCGGGCGGCACCGTGGTCGCGGCGACGTCCGAGCCGAACCGCGTGGTCACCAACGGCATGAGTCAGTACTCGCGTAACGAGCGCAACGCCAACTCCGGCATCGTTGTCGGTATTACGCCGGAAGTCGATTATCCGGGCGGACCACTGGCCGGGATCGAGTTGCAGGAACGCCTGGAATCCCACGCGTTCATTCTGGGTGGCAGCGATTACAAGGCGCCGGCGCAACTGGTTGGCGACTTCATCAACGACATTCCATCGACCGAGTTGGGTGAAGTCGAGCCGTCGTACAAACCGGGGGTGGCGCTGGGTGATCTGGCCCTGGCCTTGCCGGAATTTGCGATTGAAGCGATTCGTGAAGCCTTGCCGGCGTTCGAGAAGCAGATTCGCGGTTACTCGCTGCACGATGCGGTGTTGACCGGGATCGAGACACGCACCTCGTCGCCGCTGCGCATTACGCGTAACGAAACGCTGCAGAGCATGAACGTGAAAGGCTTGTTCCCGGCCGGTGAAGGCGCGGGTTATGCGGGCGGGATTCTGTCGGCGGGTGTTGACGGGATTCGGATTGCTGAAGCTGTGGCGCGCGATATTCTCGGTCTGACTGACTAATCATCTGAAGCAATACAAAACCCTGTGGGAGCGAGCCTGCTCGCGAAAGCGGTATTTCAGTCAACTGATGATGTTGAATGAGATGACCCCTTCGCGAGCAGGTCGAATCGTCGCACCGTCGCTCCCACATTTGTTTTGTGTGTTTCTTTAGATATTGGCGCGCAGGACTGAGGTCGGCAGCAGCTCACCGCGCTCGGCACTCGCCGCCACCGCCTCGATCAACCCGCTCAACTCATAACCCTGCGCCTTCAGCCAATCCTGATCGTAATAGGTGTCGGCATACCGCTCGCCGCCATCGCACAGAATCGCCACGATCGACCCCGACTCTCCCGCCGCTTTCATCTGCTGCGCCGCCATCAACGCACCGATCAGATTGGTCCCACTGGACCCGCCAACATGCCGTCCCAGACGCTGCGCCAGATAATGCATGGCCGCCAGCGACAAGGCGTCCGGCACTTTGACCATCGCATCGATCACCTTGGGCAGGAACGACGCTTCGACGCGCGGCCGGCCAATACCTTCAATGCGCGAACCGCAATCCAGACGCAAACTCGCATCGCCGGTCTGGTAGTAATCGAAGAACACCGAACGCTCGGCATCGGCGCACAACACGCGGGTGCAATGCTGGCGGTATCGCACGTAACGACCGAGCGTCGCGGTGGTGCCGCCAGTGCCGGGGCTGGAGATCAGCCAGCTCGGTTCCGGGTGCTTCTCGTAACGCATCTGCTGGAAAATCGACTCGGCGATGTTGTTGTTCGCGCGCCAGTCGGTGGCGCGTTCAGCGTAGGTGAACTGATCAATGAAGTGGCCGCCATGCTCGCGGGCCAGGCGCTCGGACTCGGCGTAGATCTGCGTGGGATCTTTCACCAGATGGCTCTGGCCACCGTAGAAAGCGATCTGCGCGATCTTCTCTTTGGACGTGGTCGCCGGCATCACCGCAATAAACGGCAGACCGAGCATCCGCGCGAAATACGCTTCGGAAATCGCCGTCGAACCGCTGGACGCCTCGATGACCGGCGCGCCGGGTTTCAGCCAGCCGTTACACAGCGCATAGAGAAACAGCGAGCGGGCCAGACGATGTTTGAGGCTGCCGGTCGGATGGCTGGATTCATCCTTGAAATACAACTCGATGCCCGCAAAACCCGGTAGCGGCAAAGGGATCAGGTGGGTGTCGGCGCTGCGCTGAAAATCCGCCTCGATAATGCGGATGGCTTCGCGGGCCCACTGTCGGTTGTCGCTCATGGTGATGGTTCTCATTGAATCGGCAGGAGATGAAGCTGTTCGAAAGACTCACTCATCAGCTTAGGAAAAATCCTATAGCGCGCACAGATACAGCTGAGTCTCAATATGTCAGGCAACTGCTAGGCTCAGCGTGGCTTGAGCCAGACACCTTGTAACGACATATAACAAAAAAGAATATAACTTTTGTTTTAACAACTAACAGTACGGGTTAGGGTGTCCCACCTTTTGACTTTATCGATGGAGAGCGACCTTGCCTCTGCGTAGCACTTTCACGCGTTTCTTTCAGTTGGAAGCTGCCAGCGGTCTGTTATTGATCGCCGCAGCCATCCTGGCTTTGATTATCAACAACTCGCCACTGTCGTGGCTGTATACCGGCCTGCTCGACACTCCGGTGGTGGCGCAGATCGGTGCGTTGAAAATCGCCAAACCCCTGCTGCTGTGGATCAACGACGGTCTGATGGCGATGTTCTTCCTGCTCATCGGCCTGGAAGTGAAGCGCGAAGTCCTCGACGGCCAGCTGTCGAAACCATCACAGATCGTCCTGCCCGGAGCGGCCGCGATCGGCGGCATGTTGGTGCCGGCGCTGATCTACTGGTTCCTCAACCGTGACAATCCGGCAGCCCTCGACGGCTGGGCGATCCCGACCGCCACCGACATTGCCTTCGCCCTCGGCGTGCTGGCCCTGCTCGGCAAGCGCGTGCCGGTGTCACTGAAGCTGTTCCTGATGACCCTGGCAATCATCGATGACCTCGGCGCCATCGTGATCATCGCGATCTTCTACTCCGGTGAATTGTCGACGCTGTCGCTGGGCCTCGCGGCTGCGTGCATTGCAGCGCTGGTGGCGATGAACCGGCTAGGGGTGGTCAAGCTTGGGCCGTACATGATCATCGGTTTGATCCTCTGGGTTTGCGTACTCAAGAGCGGTGTGCACGCCACGCTGGCCGGTGTGACGTTGGCCTTCTGCATCCCGCTGCGCACTAAAAACGCCGAGCCGTCGCCGTTGCTGACCCTCGAACATGCGCTGCACCCATGGGTGGCCTACGGCATCCTGCCGCTGTTCGCCTTCGCCAACGCCGGCCTTTCACTGAGCGGTGTAACCGTCGAAAGCTTCACTCACCACGTGCCAATGGGCATTGCGGTAGGCCTGCTGCTGGGCAAGACCGTTGGTGTATTCGGCCTGACATGGCTGGCCGTGAAGATTGGCATCGCCACCCTGCCCCAAGGCGCCAACTGGGGTCAGGTGCTGGGCGTGGCGATCCTGTGCGGCATCGGCTTCACCATGAGCCTGTTTGTCGGTTCACTGGCGTTTGAGCCGGGTGTGAGTGATTACGCCGGGATGGACCGGATGGGAATTTTGACCGGGTCGATTCTGGCGGCGTTGATTGGTTATGCGGTGACGGCGGCGGCGAGTCGCCGGAATACTCTGAAAAACGCTTGAGACGCATTTTTCTACAAAAGTCGAGGCCCTTCTATCCAGAGGGGCTTGGCTCTCAACCTCGCAAGTGTGCTATATCTTTGGTCGACAGCCGCACCTTTTCAGCACCGATTCTGGAGTCATCCATGTCACGTAAAGCAGAAAAACGCCCAATGACGGACGATCAGATTTCCATACAGGAGTCTCGGATTCCGGACATCGCTCTGAAGGCATTCAGCAACGCCTACAGAATGGCGCTCGCCAATGGTGCTGCAGTGCTCGTTGCTAAAGATGGTCAGCTATTTGAAGTGACAGAGAAGAGTTCTGTTGCTTTGCGCACAATAGGCACCTACGGAAATCTGAAAAGCGGCACTCGCCTGCACATCAACAAATCCTCGAAACAGGTTATTTCTTGAGCACACCGAGAATACGGATATTCGCAGGCCCGAACGGGTCAGGAAAAAGCACCTTCAATCGACTGGTTCCAGCGCATTTGCTGGGACATTACATAAATCCTGATGACATAGAACGCTCAATCAAAGATACAGGGTATTTTGACTTCACCTCCTATCGCATCGAAGCTCACAAAGAAGACATCTTTGAATTCTTTCGTGAGCACGCTCTACTCAAGAAATCCCCTCACTCATTGGCAAAGCTGGATTCCCTGAAAATCGACGGTGAAAGGCTTAGCTTCGCAAATACTGTAATCGACTCCTACGTCGCATCAGCCCTTTCCGACTTCATACGAAGATCTTTGATCAAAGAGCGAATCAGCTTTACGTTTGAAACTGTCATGTCGTCCTCTGACAAGGTCAAACTGCTCGCCGAAGCTCATGCTTCCGGTTACCGGGTTTATGTTTACTACGTCGCTACCGCCGACCCTCAGATCAACATTGCCAGGGTTGCGTATCGTGTCAAACAAGGTGGGCATAGCGTTCCTCCTGAAAAGATAGAGGCACGGTACTGGAGATCTTTGGAGCTTCTGTCTGATGCCATCCTGACCTCCAACAGAGCCTACATTTTCGACAACTCGGATGAAGGTAGCGAAGGTCTCACGCAGATTGCGGAGATCACCGATGGCGATCTGATTGAGATCAAATCAGATACTCAGCCACCTTGGTTCAAAGAGTTCGTGCTCGACAAATTACTGTAGTGCGCTGAACAAATTTTTCCTGCGGGCTCAGTCCTCTGAGTCTCGAACAACAGCCAATCTACAAATCAGCATCCGTCGAACAATCCCCACGTCTTTAGCGACGCGTCCTACAGCCACCATTCTCCTGCTTCGTTAACGTTGCGCAGCCCTTTGCGAAGGGCTGTCGATGGATGAGCGAAAGGACGATCAGTGGCTGGCAATAAGGACATTCCCCGGGTTCAAAACCCACCGCAAGGCGACGGGCATCACGTCACCTACCGCTACATGACGGCCACGGAATTGGCCGAGCGCGAGGCCAGACAAAACGCTTACGACGCCATGCTGGCGCGGCAGGAGGCTTTCGAGCGCAGCCGTGAGGTGGCGGTTAAAAAGACAGAGTCCGTTCGTGCCGGCTGCGTATTCGCCAAGTCCTGCAAATTGCCGGATGCGATTATCGATTACGCCAGTCCTTCGGGGATGGTGCCGACGGACAGCCTGAAGGACTACGGCGACCTGATCCTGCTAGGCGCGCGTGAAGCCGATGAAAGCGGCGCAGTTCCTCTCAAGAAAATCGGCGCAACTGCTGTTCCGGCCGGATTTGGCAGTCTGGTTTTGGCGGGATCGGTGTTTGAAGCACTGCCCGCTGCTATATCTAGTGCGGCTGTTGCGCCTTTAGTTGGTTTGGTTGCGTTGTTTATGCCATCGAATCTTGGCGACAGTGCGCTGTATACCGACGAGCAGTTGCGTGGACTTGAACAGGCGCGAACCCGTGTTCGGCTGAGGGTCGAACAGCAGGCCGACGGCAGCCTGAAGGGCTACGGTTTCTACACCGGCAAGAATCGCGATTGGGAAATGGTTGATGTCGTGCAGTTCAAGTTGCGCGACAGCCAGTTCATTGCTGACTTGGGCGAAGGTGTGGAACTGATCTGGACGCCGGCTGTGGATGGCTCGGACATCCTTGGTATTCCCGCGCTGGAAGCTGCACCGCAGGCACCGCACATCTGGGTTTATCCGCCGACGAAAGCGGCAGAAGGGATTCTGGTTAACCCGGTTTATCCGCCGGAGTACCGAGACTTTATTCTGGTTTTTCCACCAGGTTCGTTGGTTCAGCCGGTATATATCGTAATCAATTCCCGAGCAGGGGATCACGAGTACCATCCGCCGCCTGATTTCCTGCCAGCCTTCCCTGATGCGAAAGTTGTGGGACGCAAAACAGCTGTTCAAGGGGGCGGCGCGAAACGCAAAAGATGGAAAACCGCTAAAGGGCTTATTCTTGAATGGGACTCGATGCATGGCGCTATAGAAAAGTATGACGCCAGAGGCAAACACATTGGCGAGTTCGATCCAAACACTGGCGAACCAACGTCTACAAAAAAGAACAAAAAATCGAAAAAAGGCAAGAAAAGGAGTATTGAGCCTTGAGATTCTTAGTAGAAGCTTTTGACAAAAAAACTGACTTCCAAACATCAGTAATTGAACTGCCCGAGAATTGTACCGAGCAACTCAAATCGATCATGGGTTGGAAAACAGAGCAGCAAGGTTGGGAAGGCTACGACCTCAATCAGCAACAGATCAAAGCCATTGAGGCACTGATTCAAAAGTCCATCGAAGATCCGCGCTATTACTTTCAACTGACGTGTAATGGACATTGAAACGCAAACAAAAACCCCGACCAGTCACCTGATCGGGGTTTTCTTTACCCTGAATTCCGCTTAGTGCGAAACGCGGCTGGTCCCGCCGACGGTGGAGATGCGCACGCGTTCGCCAACGCGGAACACTTCATTCTCCTGAACCTGCTGCACATAGGCACGCATGCTGCCGTCATCTTCACGTACGGTGATTTCCACGCCTTGGGTACGGGTCAGACCTTCTTCGGTCGCAGAGCCGATCAGACCACCCGCCACCGCACCAATGACCGCAGCAACGATGCTGCCCTTGCCGCCGCCGATGGCGCTGCCGCCGACGCCACCCACCGCTGCACCGGCGATGCCGCCGATCGGGGTTTTGGTGCCTTCGATTTTCACCGGGCGCAGGGATTCGATGGTGCCCATGCGAATCGTCTGCACGCGACGCGCTTCGTCACGGGAGTAGGAGTCACCGGTCAGGCTCGATTGGCAGCCGGTAAGCAACATCGCCATCGTGGAAAAGGAAGCAACCAGCAGAACAGACTTACGCATAGCATCAACTCCAAAGGAACATATATTCATTAAACTCCGTGGCATGACGCCTGTCACGACGCCGCCCGGATAAATTGGCTTTCATTCAGGCGCGGTACAGACGCCTGCAAGGTTTCCCAACAGTAGCGCCAAATTACCGATTCTGCGCCACGGACACCAAGGATTTTCATGGATTACTTCATCATCGTCGTCACCACGGCCGCCGGTCTGTACTTCCATTGGTGGTTGTACGTGCGGATCAAACGCTGGATGGATCGCGACCTGGCGTTGTCGCTGGCGGGCAAGGATGAAGGCAAACGCGCCTTCATGCTCGAACAGTTAGCGAATGCTCAGATGCAGAAGATCAAGCGCCGGGATCTGCCGAAGTGGCTGCAAGCCGCTGCGGCAGGCTATCCCGCTCGGTAGACTGCTTAAGGTGCCAGACGTTCAAGAATCCAGTCGGCGCCCTGCACACGGTAGTTGAGGCGATCGTGCAGACGGCTCGAACGGCCCTGCCAGAACTCGATGCGCTCAGGCAGCAAGCGATAACCGCCCCAGTGTTCAGGGCAGTCGGGTTGCGTGTCGGAGAAGCGCTGCTCGGTGGCCTTGAGCAAATCTTCCAGTTCACCGCGCCCGTTGATCACCCGGCTCTGCGGTGAAGCCCAGGCACCGAGGCGGCTGCCCAGTGGCCGCACCTGATAATACGCATCGGACTCAGCAGGCGTGACCTTCACCACCCGCCCTTCGATGCGCACCTGGCGTTCGAGGGTGGGCCAGAAAAAGGTCATGGCGGCGAACGGGTTGGCCGCCAGATGCTGGCCCTTGGCGCTGTCGTAGTTGGTGAAAAAGGTGAAGCCCTGCTCGTCCAGGCCCTTGAGCAGCAGAATGCGGCAATGCGGACGCCCATCCTTGTCGACCGTGGCCAGGGTCATGGCGTTGGCTTCCACCGGCGCCTGTTCGGTTTTCACCGCGTCGGCGAACCACTGGTGGAACAACGCAAACGGCTCGGCCGGGGCTTGCGCCTCGGTCAGACCATCCCGGGTGTAATCACGACGCATATCTGCCAGAGCCTGGGTCATGGCGCATTCCTTTTCGTTAGCGGATCACTTCTTGGTGGTATCAGTCGCGGCGACTTTCTTGTCGGTCGCGGCGGCTTTGGCTGGTGTGGTTTTCTTCGCTGGAGCCTTGGCCGGGGCCTTTTTAGCTGGCGCTTTGGCAGCGGCTTTCTTGGCCGGAGCCTTTTTGGTTGCCGGCACAGCGGCCTTTTTCGCCGCAGGAGCCGGGGTTACCGGTTTGGCGGCTGGCTTGACGTCCTGCGCCGCGACCATGGTCACTGGCTTCGGCGCTGGCATGTTGTACTTGCTCAACAGGGCCACCATGGTGTTCTGCGGAGTGACCAGCAGTTCGACACGACGGTTCAGGGCACGACCTTCAACGCTGTCGTTGGCGGCGCGCGGCGCTTCCGAACCCATGCCGCGCAACATCAGACGATCACGCTGCAAACCGCTGAGACGGAAGATTGCCGCAATGGCCTGGGCACGTTCCTGACTCAGCTTGATGTTGGCGGGCGCTGCACCACTGGAGTCACTGTGGCCCAAAACCAGGACGGCAGTTTTCGGGTCGGCTTCGAGAATTTTCGCCACGCGGGTGAACGGGCCGAGGGTAACCGGCAGCAACATGGCAGGACGGTCCGGGTTGAACGAGCCTTCAACCGGCGCGGTCACGACCAGCACGTTTTCACGGCGTTCGAGTTGCAGGTTGCTGTCCTTGACCGCTTCACGCAGGCGCGGCTCGTAGTCATCCAGCCAGGCTTGCGTGACTTTCGGATCGGGCATCGGCACCGCTTTAGTGGTCGGCTGATCCTTGCCGCCGAACGGCCACCACCATTTGCTGCCGGTGTCGGCGTCAGCCTTGGCCACGGCGACCGGTTTCCTGGCTTCAGGCGCTACTTCTGCCTTCATGTCAGCCTTGGCGGCTTCATCATCGGAACCGAACGGCCAGTACCAAGGGTTGCTGCTTTCAGTTTTGGCAACCGGTGCAGTCGCCGCCGGCTTCAAAGGCGCCGGAGCCGGCTCCTTGGCTGCCACTTTGTCGGAAGAGCCGAACGGCCACCAGCTGCCGCCGTCCGCATCGTTTTTTGGGGTCTGTGCACAACCGGTGATCGCTACACACAGGGCCAGGGCGAGGGTCTTTTTAGATGACATTGAAAATCCACAAAATGAAGTAATGAAAAATCAGAGCATTTTCGCCCGGATAAACAGCCGTTTTGAAACGAAAAACCGCTTGAGGTTCCGACCCTGGGACCTCGGATGAAACTTTACAGACAAGTGGCAAGCACCCGCGCGAGCTTCTGCGCGCGCGGATCCATCAAAACGTAAGGCCCAAGGGTATTTGTCACAAAACCGAAGGCAACATCATGCTCAGGATCAGCGAAACCGATGGAGCCACCCGCGCCCGGATGGCCAAACGCCTTAGGGCCGAGGCCATAAGTGGCATTAGGCACGTCCGGTTGATCGAGCATGCAGCCCAGACCGAAACGGGTCCGGGTCAACAGTGTCTTGTCTTCGCCGAGGCTGTGTTCGCGGGTCAGCTCTTCGAGCATGTCGCTTTCGAGCAGGCTGCCGTCGAGCAGACCCGCGTAGAAACCGGCCAGACTGCGTGCATTGCCGTGGCCGTTGGCCGCCGGTTGCTGCATTCGTCGCCATTCCGGTTTGTTGGTGCTGGTGAGCACTGAAGGTGGGTTGGTAAAAGCGCGGGTGGTCATGGCAGTCGGTTCGCGCAGGGTCACTTGCAGCAGACGTTGCGCGGCGGCATCGCCAACATTGCCCTTGCCGCGAGCGATGTGCGCGACGCGGTGGAATTCTTCGTCAGCCAGACCGACGTGAAAATCCAGGCCCAACGGCTTGGCCACACGCGCAAAGATGGATTCGCCCGGCCCACGACCGTCAGCGCGACGCAGTAACTCGCCGATCAGCCAGCCATAGGTGATTGCGGCATAACCATGGCCTGTGCCCGGCGTCCACCATGGCGCCTCGGCCGCAAGGGCATCGACCATGGTTTGCCAGTCATACAGTGCTTCCGGTGCGAGCAATTCACGCAGCGCCGGCAGACCGGCCTGATGACAGAGCAATTGGCGCAGGGTGATGGATTCTTTGCCGGCGGCGGCGAATTCCGGCCAGTAGCGGGCGACCGGGGCGTCCAGTTGCAGCTTGCCTTCACCGACCAGTTGCAGCGCGGTGACGGCGGTAAAGGTTTTGGTGCAGGAGAACAGGTTGGCAATGGTGTCGCTGTGCCAGGCCTCGGCGCCATCCTTGTCGGCAGTGCCGGACCAGAGGTCGAGAACGGTTTCTCCACCGACCTTGATGCACAGGGCTGCGCCGCGTTCCTGGGGATCGTCGAACAGTGCGGCGAAAGCTTCGCGCACCGCTTCGAATTGAAGCTCGTAATGTCCCTGAATCTGCACCCGCAACTCCCCCGCGAAAACACTCTACAAAGTGGCCCGCATTGTTCCAGCCCTTGAGGGATTTGGGAACAGCTGCGGGCCAGACGGTTAAAAGCCAAGTCAAAAGATCGCAGCCTGCGGCAGCTCCTACATGGATTGCGTTTCTCTGTAGGAGCTGCCGCAGGCTGCGATCTTTTTAAAGCATCACACGTTAGTGGCCATTGCCGGAATGTCCACCGGCATGCCCTGCCCCCGGCCCTTTGCCGGCCTCGCCTTTGCGCCCGCCCTCAGCCTCATGCCCCGCCGCTGCGGCCGCTTTCTCGGCCTCTTTGCCAAGCTGATCAATGGCCTGCAAATTGCTCTTGCGCACTGTCTCGACAAACCCCTGATACGGCAGATCCGTCACGCCCACCAGACCAAAGTGACCATTCTCGCCATCGAGCAGACGCCCGGTCACCGGTTGATCGAGATACTGGAACCAATGCACACCAACAATCGACGGTTCGCTCAAGGCTTGTTTGAGGAAGTTGGCGTATGCCGGGCCGCGATCTTCTTCTTTGGCCACTGGCGTGACGCCGCCCCAGAACGGGCCGCGATCCGCCGAGCCGAAGTTGAACTCGGTGATCAGTACAGGCTTGTCCAAAGCGCTCAGCGCGGCAAAGTCATAGCCGTCCTGCGGTTTCAGCGTGTACATGTTGAAGCTCAGCACATCGCAATACTGCGCGCAGGACGCCACGGCTTCCGGGGTGCTGATGGCGAAACGGCCGCCGAGCAGCAACTGGTTCGGCGCGTGCCATTTCAGCGAGTCGGAGATAGTTTTGAAGTACGTGTCGGCGAAGACCTTCTGGAAGTATTTGAAGTCCGCCTCGATTTCTGGATGCTCCGGGTTCGGCAGCGGCGGCACAAAACCCGGGTCTTCCATCAATTCCCACGCCGGCAGATCAATACCCCACGCCTTCGACAGCCCCGCCTGATTGCGGTACTTGTCGCGCAACTGTTTGAGGAACGCACGCTTGGCCGGCACATCGGTGGTCATCTTCAACGTGCCGTAGGCCAGCGCATAACGGGACTTCGGATCGTCACCGGGGCCGGCCCAGGCCAGTTCGTTGTCGGCGTAGTAGCCGATCAGCCACGGATCGTCGCGGTGATCGCGGGCGGCGATGGCGACTGCGCGCTCGGTGGCCATGGCGAAACGCGGATCGAACGGATCGGGCATACCGCCCCACCAGTCGCTGCCGGTGCTGATGCTGGTGTAGTCGCCGACAATCGACAGCGGCAAGGTGTACGGCACGCGCTCGGCATCCGTCAGAGAATCGGCACTCCAGTTGCCGACCGTGTTGAAGCCCCAGGCTTGCAGGCGATCAAGCGTGTGGCTGGCCCACTGTTGCTCATCGACAGTGGCCGTGCACGGCTCGGCAGCTTTTTCTGTCGTTGCTTGTACAGTCTCGGTCTTGGCGGCTTCAGCGACGCCGGACTTCGGCTCCGCAGGCGCAGAGACAGGTTCTGCGGACTTCACCGCTGCAGATTCCGCGGCTTCGGACTTGGCCGCTTCAGCGACGCCGGATTTACCTTCGCTGTCTGCTTTGCACGGGTCACCGTAAACACGCTGCAAGTTGGCGCCATAGAAGTCGTACCAGCGCCCGTTTGCATAACTCCGGCCTTGATCGACACCGTTGCCGCCACGGTTGTCGCCCTCGCCAAAATGCTTGGCCAAAGGTTCATCTGGTTTGGGCAAAGATTCGAACATGTACTCACGACCGGCCACGTAGGTCTGGTTGACCTGTGGGCTGACGGTATTCACGCCCAGCGAGTAAAACGGATGCCCCTCAGGCGTGACCAGATACCAGCGGCCGTCACGTTTTTCGGTACGGAAGAAACCGCTGGCCTTGAACGCAGGGCCTTTGTTCCAGCCGCCAAATTTGTCTAGCGAAGACTTTTCGCGCTCGGCCAGCCAGGCTTTCAGCTGTTGCTGTTCCTTGGTGGCGGCGGATTTCAGTTGTTCGTCACTGCTGATCTTTTCCGGCCATTTGCTGCGGGTCGATTGCCCGTAAGCATCGACCAGATTGCCGTACACCGCTTGGGTGACCGAGTCGCCGTCCTGCACACCGAAACGCTCGAGCAGCAAGCTCTGGGCAACCTTCGGCTGATCCATCGACAGGCTCACCGAAACCACTTGGCTGCGATCAATCTCGCCGCTGCTGCTGGCCAGCAGGATCCGTTGACCATCAACAGTCATGGGCATTGGCGGCCCGGCCTTCATGCCTTGGCTCAACGGTGTCGATGCCACCAGCGGCACCAGCAGGGTCTGCGCAGGACCGGCCGGCAGGTCGACGCGGCTGACCAGTGTACGGCCGTCGTTACTCTGGATCTGCACGTAGAGCGTCACCGCCCAGTCCATTGCGCTTTGCAAACGCAAAGTCATCATGCCCGACTGCGACCAGTCCCAAGCACCGGTCTGCGGCGTCAGACGCAAGGTCGGGCGCGCCACCGGATTGAACGTCACCCGGCGCAGCACTTCGCCCTCAGGTGTTTGCTCGGCGTTGGCTTGCGGCAAATCGGCATTTTCGGTCGCGACCTTGACCACGTCAGCAGGGCGAACAAAGTTGAACAGGGTCTGCTGACCCGCAGGCGCCGCGAACAGCGGCGTGGCGAAGATCAAAGCGAATACGGCAGGCAACGAACGGCGGATCATAAGAACGGAGTTCTCCCTAACGACCAACAATGGCCAATGGAAAAGCGATGGCAGAGAGATAGACAACACGGCGGGCAAAACTGCCCACCGTTGTCTCAGGATATTTCACGACGGAAAGGAGGCAACGCATTGAGGATCGCCTTGCCGTAGCGCTGGGTAACCAGGCGCCGATCGAGCAAAGTGATGGTGCCGCGGTCTTCTTCGGTCCGCAGCAGACGCCCACAGGCCTGGACCAGCTTCAGCGAGGCATCAGGCACGGAGATTTCCATGAACGGATTACCGCCACGGGCCTCGATCCACTCCGACAACGCCGCTTCGACCGGATCGTCCGGTACCGAGAACGGGATCTTGGCGATGACCACGTGTTCACAGTACGCGCCCGGCAAGTCCACCCCTTCGGCAAAACTGGCGAGACCGAACAGCACACTGGAATCACCGCCATCGACCCGCGCCTTGTGCTTGTTCAGGGTTTCCTGTTTCGACAGGTTGCCTTGAATGAACACTTGCTTGCGCCAGTCGCGGTCGAGGCCGTCGAACACGTCTTGCATCTGTTTGCGCGAAGAGAACAGCACCAAGGTGCCGCGCGAGCCTTCGACCAGATCCGGCAGCTCGCGGATGATCGCCGCCGTGTGCGCGGCGGCATCGCGCGGATCAGCCTTCAGATCCGGCACGCGCAACACACCGGCGTCGGCGTGATGGAACGGGCTCGGCACCACAGCGGTGACGGCTTTTTTCGGCAGACCGGCGCGCATGCGGAAGCGGTCGAAAGTGCCCAGCGCGGTCAGCGTCGCCGACGTTACGAGGCAACCGTAAGCGACATTCCACAGGCTACGGCGCAAGGTTTCCGCCGCCAGAATCGGACTGGCATTGACCTCGATATCGAACAGCGAACCGCTTTCGGCCAGGGTCAGCCACCGCGCCATCGGTGGGCTGTCCTCAGGATCTTCGGCGGTAAACGCTGTCCACAGCTCCCAGTTGCCGGAAGCACGCGACAACAGACTGCCGAACAACGGATACCACTCTTCGGCCTGATTGCTGGCAATGCCGATGTTGACCTCGCCGTCCATGCCTTCCTTGAGCAGGTCGGTCAGACGGGTGAACAGATCGTTGAGACGCGAGAAACCCTTCTTCAGCTCGATGCCCATTTCGCGCATGTGCTCGGGAATCACCCCGGCGACGAAACGATGACGCGGGCGCTCACGGCCCTCGACGTCTTCGCCGGGTTTGAAATCGGCGACCTGCTCACAGGCGCTGAACATGAACTGCTGCTGGGCCTTGATCTCCCGCGCCAGCTCCGGCACTTGTTCGATCAATTTGCCGAGATCGCCCGGTAGTGGGTGCTGGGCCAGCAGTTTGGTCAGGTTCTTGGCGGTGGTTTCCAGCCAGTCGGCGGTGGACCGCAGGCGCGTGTAATGGGCGAAGTGACCGATCGCCTTGTCTGGCAAGTGGTGGCCTTCGTCGAACACATAAATGGTGTCGCGTGGATCGGGAAGCACCGCACCGCCGCCCAATGCGAGGTCAGCCAGGACCATGTCGTGGTTGGTGACGATCACGTCAACCTTGCCCATGCCTTCGCGGGCCTTGTAGAAGGCGCACTGGCCGAAGTTCGGGCAATGACGGTTGGTGCACTGGCTGTGATCGGTGGTCAGGCGCGCCCAGTCGGCGTCTTCCAGCGCATTCGGCCAGCTGTCGCGGTCGCCGTCCCATTTATTGCCGGCAAGCTTTTCGATCATGCTGGTGAACAGCTTCTGACTGGCCTCATCGACCTCGATCTTGAAGCCTTCTTCTTCAAACAGCTGGGCGGTGGCGGTTTGCGCGTGGCCTTCCTGCAAGAGCATGTCGAGTTTGGACAGGCACATGTAGCGGCCACGGCCCTTGGCCAATGCGAAGCTGAAGTTCAGCCCGCTGTTGCGCATCAGGTCGGGCAAATCCTTGTAGACGATCTGCTCTTGCAGGGCCACGGTCGCGGTGGCAATCACCAGGCGCTTGCCCGCCAGTTTGGCGGTCGGGATCGCTGCGAGGCTGTAGGCCACTGTCTTGCCGGTACCGGTACCGGCTTCCACCGCAACAATTGCGGGGTCGCCACTGCGCCGGCCTTCGTCGTCGGTGTCGATATCCCCGAGGACTTTGGCGATTTCAGCGATCATCAGGCGCTGGCCGTAACGCGGCTTGAGGCTCTTGGCCTCTAGAAAACGCGAGTAGGCGCCCTGGATCGTGGTTTTGAGTTCAGTGCTGATCATGGATTGTCGGGCGCAAAAAACGCTGGATAAATTTTCAGTGGTTTCGGATGGCGGCTATCATACCCCGCTAATTAATCCCGCGCAGAACGGAGTGCCCCAATGACACCTTTTAGCCTCGTTTACCCCCTGCATGTGCTGTCCGCATTAGTGTGGGTCGGCGGTATGTTTTTCGCCTGGATGGTCCTGCGCCCGGCGGCTGTGAAGGCCCTCGATGGCCCAGCCCGACTGACCTTGTGGGTGGAAGTGTTTCAAGGTTTTTTCCGTTGGGTCTGGGTTGCGGTGATTCTGTTGCCGATCAGCGGTGTGGGCATGTTGCATTTGCAGCAGGTCGGGTTTGAGACCGCGCCGAAGTATGTGCAGGTGATGATGGGCTTGTATGTGGTGATGACGGCGCTGTTTATCCGGATTCAGGGTTTGATGCTGCCGGAGTTGCGTAAAGCGGTGAAAGCGAAGGACTGGCCGGCGGGTGCGGCAGTGTTGGGGCGGATTCGCCGGGTGGTGGGGCTTAATCTGATTGTCGGGCTGGTGCTGGTGGCGATTGCGGCGGCAAGGCCGTGATCGTTCCCACGCTCTGCGTGGGAATGCCTCAAGGGACGCTCTGCGTCCAGTGACGCGGAGCGTCACGGGCTGCGTTCCCACGCGGAGCGTGGGAACAATCAGTGATCTTACAAGCGCTGCACAGTCACAGCTCCCGCTGCCCCCACCGGCCCAGGCTGTCCATCCGCCCCGGCCTTGCCATTCTTGCCACCATCGGCGCGATACAACAGGCAGCCCTTGGACTTGCCACCCTTCCCTGCTTTACCGCCAACACCCGCCGGGCCGCCAGCGCCGCCAGCCACATTGACCTTGATCAGCTCAGCCGGAAACTCGCGCGGTACCTCAAGACGCACCAACGCCCCCGGTGCGCCCGGTTGGCCGTCGCTGCCGTTACTGCCATCAAAACCGTGCCCGGCCGAGCCATAAGTGCAGCCCGGGTCTTCACCATTACCGCCATCGAGGCCGACAAAACCAGGGGCACCGGTGCCGCCACGGGCATCGACCAACAGTTGTGGCGCGTTCAACGCCTTGAATTGCAGATTCAGATTGCGCCCGGCACGCGCGGCTTTTTCATAGCTACCCGGCGCGCCACGTGCGGTGATCTGGCTGCCTTCACTGAGTTCAGCGCGAGAGACTTTCATTTCCAGAGCCTGTTCGGCCGGGACAATGGCGATACGCGCTTCATGACCAAGACGCAACTCGCCCACGGTCAATTCGGTCACGTTGGACGGGATCAACAAGGTGCCGTAGTCGGCCACGTCCAGACGTTCAAGTTGCAAAGTGCTGGTGGTATTGGGCAAACGCATCAGCGAATTGGTTTCGACACTGACCACCTGGGCGCAGGCCAATGGGCTGATGAATGCAGCGAGCAAGCAGAGTTTACGCATGGGAAGAAGCCTCCGGAGCGGCCGGGGCCGGGATGGATTGCAGGTGGAAAACGCCGAACAACAGGATACGGCCACGGTCACGCCAAGGGTGCGGGCGACCTTTAAGGCTGCGATTGCACAGCAGCACTTCGAGCAGATGGATCAGCAACAACAGACCGCCGGCCAGATTGACCAGCAGATGCAGCGGATGTACGAACGGCACCAGTTGATTGGCCAGCACCACGAAACAGAACAGCAGGGTCAATAACCGCCCCAGCCCCCAGAACACCTTCATACGCTCCCCCGTGTTGCGAATTATTCTTTGGGCGCACAGTAACGGCTTCTGCGGGGGATAAGCCAGAGGCACAAATGAAAAAACTTCGCTGCGCCGCCAAATGGCTGCCGGAACGCCTTTTATAATCGTCCGGCAGCTCTAGCCTGCGTCCTACAGAGGCGTCCTAGCGATTGATGTGCAACTCCACGCGACGGTTCTGCGCGCGCCCTTCATCGGTTGCGTTATCGGCCACCGGTTCACTTTCTCCGCGCCCTTCGCTGGTGAGTTTGTTCGGTGCCAGCCCCTGACTCAGCAGATACGCCGCGACACTGCTCGCACGCCGCTCCGACAAAGCCTGGTTATACGCATCCGACCCTTTGCTGTCGGTGTGACCAACGACCTTGATGCTCACCACGTCGGCATTGCGCAGTTTGTCCATCAGCGTATCGAGCTGGGCTTTTGCCGCCGGGGTCAGGTCGGACTTGTCGAAATCGAACAGCACATTGCCGGCATCGCTGAGGGTGATGACTTCGGTTTGCGGTGCGGGCTCCGGCACTTTTTCCGTGACCGGGTACTGCGGCAGCGGACAACCACGGTGATCGACCGGGGTATTTTCCGGGGTGTCCGGGCACCGGTCGCGGCGGTCGAACACGCCATCGCCGTCTTCATCGCCGTCCTGGGCATAACAGATCAGTCCGCCGGTCAGAATGCCCAGCGCCGCGCCGCCGCCGGCCCAGCCGCCACTTTCAATGGCGCCGAGACCGCCACCGACCAGCCCGCCGATAAGGCTGCAGATCGGCCACGTACGTTGATTGAGGGGTGCAGTGCCATCGCTGTGGGTGGCGCAACCGGTGAGCAAGCTGCCTAGCAGCAGCACCGGCAAGACGGACCTTGAGAAAACAGTCATTGTGAAAGCTCCTGTGTCACCGGCCCATACCGGTTACACAGGAGTAAAGACCCGCATCCGCGACTGCACAAGGCGCGGATGCGAGAGGGGCTTAACGCTGGATTTTGATTTCGGTCCGACGGTTTTGCGCACGACCGTCAGCGGTTTTGTTGTCGGCCACTGGCTGGCTTTCACCCAGGCCGGACACCGAAACAAAGCTGGCGCGTGGCACACCTTGCTGAATCAAGTAATCCACCACCGAGTGAGCACGACGATCCGACAGTTTTTTGTTGTAGGCATCGCTGCCCACGCTGTCGGTGTGACCGGTCACGGTCAGTTGTGCAGTCGAGGATTCCTGTTTCAGGCGGGTGGCGACTTTGTCGAGCACTTGCTTGTCAGAGTTGGTCAGCGTGGCTTTGTCGAACTGGAAGTGAACATCGCGGATAACAATGGTTTCTTCCTTGACCACTACAGCTTCTTCAACCACTGGCGCAGGGGCCGGTGGAGGGCAACCGTCAGCGTCAACCTGCACGCCTTTAGGCGTGTGCGGGCACTTGTCGCGACTGTCCGGCACACCATCGCCATCTTCGTCGCCATCACCGTGCACCCAGCAATAGGCCGCCGCCGTGCCACCGACCAGCAACGCGCCGTAGCCGGCCCACGCCGAACTCTCGGTCGCGCCGAGACCGGCACCGACAACACCACCGACCGCCGCACAGGTCGGCCAGTCGGTTTTCTGCAAACCTGCGCAACCAGTCAACACACTGGTTAGCAGAATCAAAGGTAATGCTGTCCGAACTATGCTCATCTGGTTTTCTCCTGAGGGATCGGCTTAGAACCGATTCAGGGAGTAAAGACCGGAGTTTTAATCTCCGCCAGCAATAGGCCACCGCTGTTTGCGAGCGTGTTCACAGGACTTCGGCACATTTGCCGCAAACAGGCGGAACAGGGCGCTTTGCCGCCACCGTCAGGCAGGCTAGTCTTGGCGGTCTGATTGAGGAGCTTTGATGAACGTCGCCATTTCTTCCCGTACGCCGCAACAGGCGTTGGCCGCTTTGCTGGATCGCTACGCCCCGGCGCGTCTGCTGCTGATTGGCGCCAGTGAGTTTCCGGCCTTGAGCGCTTTTAAACAGGCGCACCCAGACACAACCGTGGCCCACGCGGCGCCAGGTGCCTTGCCCGCGGAACTGGCGGCTCAGCGTTTCGATCTGGCGCTGATAGTCGATTGCCTGGAACATTTGCCCAAGCGCGATGGCCTGAATTTGTTAGGCGGGATTCGCAATCTCAACGCCAGCCGCATCGCCGTCCTGGCAGACCTGTCGGCCAGCGGCTGGCAGGAAACCGACTTCTATTCACTGGCGCTGCAAGCCAGTGAACGCTTTCAACGCGACGATCAAGTGCTGACCCTGTTCACCTATGATCTGCTTGACTACAAACAAGTCCCTGACTGGCTCAACTCACGGTTCTGGGCCAATCCGGAAAACTTCGGGAAATACTGGTGGTAATGCAATGAGTACAGCCATTTGCCCGTGCGGCAGCGGCAATCTGCTGGAGGCCTGCTGCGGCCATTATCACGACGGCCAACCGGCGCCGTGCGCCGAGGCACTGATGCGTTCGCGCTACAGCGCCTACGTGCTGGGTTTGATCGATTATCTGGTGGCGACCACACTGCCCGTTCAGCAAGCGGGCCTGGATCGCCAGTCGATCAGCAACTGGAGCGCGCAGAGCACCTGGCTCGGCCTTGAGGTGGAGAGTTCGGAAGTCTTCGGCGGTCAGCCGGAACACGCCTTCGTCACCTTCACCGCACGCTGGCACGACGATCAGGGCGAACACAGCCACCGCGAACGCTCCTCGTTCGTGCAGAACGCCGGGCGCTGGTACTTCATTGATCCGACGGTGCAATTAAAGCTGGGGCGCAATGACAGTTGCCCGTGCGCCAGTGGACAGAAGTTCAAGAAGTGCTGTGCGGGGTATTTCGGCGCTTGAGGTTCAAGATCAAAAGATCGCAGCCTGCGGCAGCTCCTACACAGGATTTGCGTTTCCTCTGGAGCTGCCGAAGGCTGCGATCTTTTAGCGGCTAGACTGCCCGCAAAGGGAGTAAAACCATGCTCGGTCGCTGGCGCACACTACATTTTCTGTTTTTGATGCTGATCCTGAACCTCGGCGGCTGCGCGTCGTGGTTCAGCGATGACAGCGTCGACCCGGCCGTGCATCTGGTGAAGGTCGAAGTGGTGCGCGCCAAACTGCTCGAACAGAAATTCATCCTGCACTTTCGCATCGACAACCCCAACGACAGCGACCTGACCGTGCGCGGCCTCGAATACCGCATTCATCTGGCCGACATGCTGCTGGCCGAAGGCGAGCATGAGCACTGGTTCACCGTTGGACCCAAGCGCAGTGCCTACTTCAAAGTGCCGATCCGCACCAACCTGTGGCCGAAGGTCAAAGACGTGGTGAAAATACTGAAAAATCCGAACCAGCAGATTCCCTATCGTTTGCAGGGCGAAATGGAAACCGGTTTATTCATCGCCCACTACGTGCACCTTGAGCGCAATGGCGTGATAATCCCCGCCGATTTAATTCCGGAGCAACACCGATGACCCAGCAACCTCATGTCCATGGCCCTGACTGCAACCACGATCATGACCATCATCACGAGCATGACCATGGCCACGTTCACGGCCCGAACTGCGGCCACGCCCACCAGGAACCGGTGCGCAACGCCCTGAAAGACGTCGGCCGCAACGATCCTTGCCCATGCGGCAACGGCAAGAAATTCAAGAAGTGCCACGGCGCGTGATGCCTTGGGCGAAGCCCCTCTTCGCCTGACCTGCCGCCTTCGCGAGCAAGCTCGCTCCCACAGTGACCGCGTTCCCTCAGCAGGAATGCAATTATTGCAGGAGTGAGCCTGCTCGCGATGAGGCCCGCACATCCAACATCGTTGTCGCCTGAGCGGGTTTCTTCAGCTGGAATGCAATCCCCTGTGGGAGCGAGCCTGCTCGCGAAGGGGCCGGCACATTCACTGAGTCATTTTCAGCCTGCTGCCAAAATCTGTGCACAGCTGACCACCGTCGCATACTCGCCGTGCAAATTCCCCAGCGACATCCCGTGCACCTCTTCCGCCGTGCGCAATGTGCCGAAATAATCGGCCTTGTCGAAGGTGAAACAGGCATCCTCCGCCACCCACGCATCAAACCCCAGATTCCCCGCCGTACGCGCCGTTGACTCCACTGAGTTGTTCGTCGCCACACCGACAATGATCAACTGCGAGATGCCCGCCTCGCGCAACCGCGCCTCTAATCCAGTGGCACAAAATGCATCCGTCACCTGCTTCTGAATCAGCCATTCGCCATCCAGCGGCAAAAACCTCTCCTGAAACTCCACCCCTTCCTGCTCCGGCCAAAACACCGAATCCGGTTCACGCGACAGATGTTGCACATGAATCACCGGCCTTGCACTGTGGCGCCAGAGCCCCAGCAGATCCAGGATTCGCGCTTCTGCCTGCGGATTATTGCGCCGCCCCAAACGCGGCTGCAGGATGCCTTTTTGCTGGTCGATGATGATCAGTGCAGCGTTGGCCTGAAGCTCCATGGCGATTTTTCTCACGCGGGGTCATTGAATTTTGCGCAGTTCAGCATCACCTCTTCCTGTTAAGCAAGCTATCGAACGCACACGGGACGACCTGACGCCGGCGTTTGCTGTCCGCACGCAAGTCCATTTCTGCTTTGGAGTTCTCCATGATCGACCTGTATTACTGGACCACCCCCAACGGCCACAAGATCTCTCTGTTCCTCGAAGAAGCCGGCCTGCCGTACAACGTGCACCCGATCAACATCGGTCAGGGTGAGCAGTTTCAGCCACACTTTCTGAAAATCGCCCCGAACAACCGCATCCCGGCCATCGTCGATCATGAACCGGCCGATGGCGGCGAACCGTTGTCGCTGTTCGAATCCGGGGCGATTCTTTTGTATCTGGCGGAGAAGACCGGGAAATTTCTGCCCCAAGACCTGCGCGGTCGGCAAACGGCGCTGCAATGGCTGTTCTGGCAAATGGGCGGACTGGGGCCGATGGCCGGGCAGAATCACCACTTCAGCCAGTTCGCCCCGGAGAAAATCCCCTACGCGATCAAGCGCTACATCGACGAGACCGCGCGGTTGTATGGCGTATTGAACAAGCAACTGGCTGATAACGAATTCGTCGCCGGCAGCGAATACAGCATTGCCGACATGGCGATCTATCCGTGGATCGTCTCGCACAAATGGCAAAGCCAGAACCTTGAAGACTTCCCGCATGTGCAGCGCTGGTTCAACCGCATCAAGGATCGCCCGGCGACGGTGAAGGCCTACGCGTTGGTGCAGAAAATCAATCCACCGAAGGCTTGATTGAACGGCAAAAGATCGCAGCCTTCGGCATCTCCTACAGGGGAATGCATGCTTATATAGGAGCTGCCGCAGGCTGCGATCTTTTCCATTCGACAGAAATACGCAAATAACCCCCGCCCCCGCTTGCGCGGCCACCTCCTGCTCACTAACGTAGCGCCTTTACTGACGCTACCCCCCGCAGGAGCTTTGCCATGGCCTCGCCAGCCCTCACACATTTTCTTCCCCGGTTCGGCGTTGCCGCAGCAGTGGCCGGTGTTTTGGGCCTGTCCGGTTGCCAGACCTGGAACGCCCAGGACACCCTCCCGCCGACCTCCGGCGTGCAGCCGCTCAAGGGCCTGGCGCAGAACGTGTCGGTACGCCGCAATGCCATGGGCATGCCGTTGATCGAGAGCAACACCTTCCACGACGCGCTGTTCAGCCTCGGCTATGTGCACGCCAGCGACCGCATCAATCAGATGGTTACCTTGCGCCTGTTGGCGCAGGGCCGTCTGGCGGAAATGTCCGGCGCCTCGATGCTCGACGCCGACCGCTACATGCGCGCGGTCAATCTGAAGAAAAGCGCCGGCGAGCTGTACAAGGCCTCGTCGCCACGCCTCAAGCGTTTCTTCGAAGTGTATGCGCGGGGTGTCAACGCCTACCTGTTCCGCTACGCCGACAAGTTGCCGGGCGACCTCGCCTCCAGCGGTTACAAGCCTGAATACTGGAAACCGGAAGATTCGGCGCTGATTTTCGCCCTGCTGAATTTCAGCCAGTCGGCCAACCTGCCGGAAGAAATCGAATCCTTGGTGCTCGCGCAAACCGTGACCAGCGACAAACTCGCCTGGCTGACACCGTCCGCACCCGACGAAAACCTGCCACTGGCCGAGGCCGATAAACTGCAAGGCCTCAAGCTCAACGGGCAGATCCCGGGACTGACCGAGCTGAGCAGCGCCAGCCAGCAACTGTCGGCGCTGAACCTGCTCGGTACGACGTCATCGAACAACTGGGCAATTGCCCCGCAACGCAGCCGCAGCGGCAAGAGCCTGCTGGCCAGCGACGCCCATGGCCCGCTGGCCGCGCCATCGCTGTGGAGCTTCGTGCAGATTCGCGCACCGAAATATCAGGCCGCCGGTGTGACCGTCGCCGGTCTGCCGCTGGTCCTCGGCGGCTTCAACGGTAAAGTGGCGTGGAGCATGACCAGCGTGCTCGGCGATAACCAGGACCTGTTCCTGGAAAAAATCCGTCGTCAGAGCAGCAGTTTGACCTACGAGGTCAACGGCAAATGGCAGCCGCTGGGCGTGCGCAACGAAACCTATTTCGTCAAAGGTCAGCGACCGATTCGCGAAGCGGTGTACGAAACCCGTCACGGTGCGCTGCTCAACAGTGCCCAGGCCGCGGCGCAAGGCAACGGTTTCGGCCTGGCCTTGCAGACGCCGAGCTTCACCGATGACAAATCGCTGGATGCTTTTTTTGATCTGACCCGTGCGCAAACTGTTGAACGGGCTTCGGACGCCAGCCGTGAAATCCGCGCGATCGCGCTGAATCTGGTGTTCGCCGATGCGAGCAACATTGGCTGGCAAGTCACCGGGCGCTTCCCGAATCGCCGCGAAGGTGAAGGTTTGCTGCCATCGCCGGGCTGGGAAGGTCGTTACGACTGGGACGGATATGCCGACCCGATGCTGCACCCGTACGATCAGGACCCCGCGCAAGGCTGGCTCGGCACCGCCAACCAGCGCGTGATTCCTCATGGTTACGGCATGCAGTTGTCGAACTCCTGGGCAGCACCGGAACGTGGCGAACGTCTGGCGGAACTGGCTGGCAGCGGCAAGCACGACAGCCGCAGCGTGATTGCCATGCAATACGACCAGACCACCACATTTGCCGCCAAGTTGAAGAAAGTCTTCGAAGCGCCGGGCATGAAACAACCGTTGAAACAGGCGATTGATGCCCTGCCGGAAGCGGATCGCAGCAAGGCGCGTGAAGCGTTTACACGGTTGATGGCATTCGACGGCAAGCTCAGCCCGACCTCGGCGGATGCGGCGATTTACGAACTGTTCCTGCAAGAAAGCATGAAGCAAATCTTCCTCGACGAACTCGGCCCGGAGTCGAGCCCGGCGTGGAAAGCGTTTATCGCCAATGGTGATTTGTCCTACGCGGCGCAGGCCGATCATTTGTTGGGACGTGAAGACAGCCCGTTCTGGAACGACATCCGCACGCCGCAGAAAGAAGACAAAGCGCTGATTCTTGCGCGCAGCTTCGCCGCGGCGATCAGCGCTGGCGACAGTCAGTTGGGCGGCGATCATCGGGTCTGGCAATGGGGCAAGTTGCACAGCTATGCGTGGAAGAACGGCAATGGCCAGACCGTGCGCGGGCCACTGGCGGCCGGTGGCGATCATACGACGTTGAACACGTCGGCGTACGCCTGGGGTCAGGACTTCACCACCACGCGGGCGCCGTCGATGCGCTTTATTGTCGACTTCGGCCAGACTGAGCCGTTGATGGGACAGAACGGTACGGGGCAATCGGGGAATCCGGTGAGTCCGAATTACCTGAACGGGATTGATGCGTGGCTGAAGGGGCAGTACATCGGCTTGCCGATGCAGCCGCAGAACTTTGACCGGGTGTATGGCAAAACCCGTTTGACTCTTACTCCCGGCAAATAAGGCAAAGGTCAAAAGCCCCTCACCCTAACCCTCTCCCGGAGGGAGAGGGGACTGATTGGGGGATGCTTGAGTCATACGCCGACCTGAACGTGCACTGCCGAATCCAGAATCAACTCGGTTCGTGCCTTGCCGAATCCGTAATCGACTCGGTCTTTCAGGTCGATGTAGCTGGCCAGACACCTCAGTCGGCCCCCTCTCCCTCCGGGAGAGGGCTGGGGTGAGGGGCTTTTGATCTGGTCCAGAGTCTGTGTTCGACTCGGTATTTCACGTCGGCGTAGCTCTCCCAGACACCTCGGTCAGCTCCCTCTCCCCCTGGGAGAGGGCTGGGGTGAGGGTGGCTTTTCAAAGTCGATAGAACTTCCAGACACGCGCCAGCCTCATAGCTAACAAGCCCCCCATTCCTGGTAACGACATGGACCTTGTTATCGCCCGCCCCGAAGGTCTCTATTGCCCTGCCGGGGATTTCTACATTGATCCGTGGCGCCCCGTCGAGCGCTCGGTGATTACCCATGCCCACGGCGATCACGCCCGCACCGGCAACCAGCATTACCTAGCCAGCAGCGCCAGCGAAGGGATTCTGCGCGCGCGACTCGGTCAGGACATCAACCTGCAAACCCTCGCCTACGGCCAACGCCTGACCCACCACGGTGTCACCCTGAGCTTTCACCCTGCCGGGCATGTCCTCGGCTCGGCACAGGTGCGCCTCGAATACGGCGGTGAAGTCTGGGTCGCATCGGGCGATTACAAGATCGAACCGGACGGCACCTGCGCCCCGTTCGAACCGGTGCGCTGCCACACCTTCATCACCGAATCGACCTTCGGCCTGCCGATTTATCGCTGGCAGCCACAGGCGCAGGTGTTCAGCGAGATCAACCAGTGGTGGGCCGCCAACATCGCCGCCGGCAAGGCCAGCGTGTTGTTCTGCTACTCGTTCGGCAAGGCCCAGCGGATTCTCCACGGCATCGACGCAAGCCTCGGTCCGATCCTCAGCCACGGCGCGGTCGAGCCGCTGAATCGGGTCTACCGCGAGGCGGGCGTGTACCTGCCGCCGACGATCTACGCCGGCGACGTGAAAAAAAGCGACCCGATCATGCGCCAGGCCCTGGTCATCGCCCCACCCTCGGCGGGAGGCAGCACCTGGATGCGCCGCTTCGGCGAGTTCAGCGATGCGTTTGCCAGCGGCTGGATGCGTTTGCGCGGCACCCGCCGGCGGCGCGGTGTCGATCGCGGTTTCGTCCTCTCCGATCACGCCGACTGGCCCGGCCTGTTATGGGCCATCGAACAGACCGGTGCGGAACGGGTGATGGTCACCCACGGCTCGATCGGCGTGCTGGTGCGGCATCTGCGTGAAAAAGGCCTGGATGCCCAAGGTTTCAACACCGAATACGGCGATGACGAAGAAGAAAACATCGCCACCGAACCGACCATCGCCGAGATGCCAGCATGAAAGCATTCGCCGAGTTGTACGCTGAACTCGACGCGACCACGTCAAGCAACGCCAAACTGGCGGCGATGCAGACCTACTTCGCCCAGGCCGAACCGCATGACGCCGCGTGGGCGGTGTACTTTCTGTCCGGTGGCCGGCCCCGGCAACTGGTGCCGGTGAGAATCCTGCGCGAGCTCGCCGTCGAGGTCTCCGGCCTGGAACCGTGGTTGTTCGAAGAAAGCTATCAAGCGGTCGGCGACCTGGCAGAAACCATTTCTCTGGTGCTCGCCGAAAACCCGTACAGCTCCGACGCCGGCCTCGCCGAATGGATCGAAGAAAAACTGCTGCCGCTGCGCGGTGAAACCCCGGAGTTCCTGAGCCGACAACTGCCGGCCCTTTGGGCGCAACTGGATCGATCAAGCCTGATGCTGTGCATCAAATTGATCACCGGCAGTTTCCGCGTCGGCGTGTCGAAATTGCTGGTCACCCGGGCGTTGGCCTCAATGGCCGGGCTGGACAGCAAAAGAGTGGCGCAGCGTCTGGTCGGTTACACCGATCTGTCGAACCGGCCGAGCGCGGCCAGTTACCTGAAACTGATTGCCCCTGAATCGAGCGATGAACATGCCCAGCGCGGTGGCCAGCCCTACCCGTTTTTCCTTGCCCATGCCTTGTCGCAACCGGTGGAAGAATTCGAAGCGCTGATCGGCCCGGCCAGCGATTGGCAGATTGAATGGAAATGGGATGGCATTCGCGCGCAAGTGGTCAAGCGCGAGGGGCGGCTATGGATTTGGTCGCGGGGCGAGGAACTGGTCACCGAGCGTTTTCCCGAATTGGATGTGCTGGTACACGGCTTGCCCGACGGCACGGTGATCGATGGCGAAATCGTCGTGTGGAAAAGCACGCATCCGAGCACCGAAGACGCCTTTGATCCGCAATCGACCGAACCGCCAGCCGTGCAGCCCTTCGCTCTGCTGCAACAACGCATCGGCCGCAAGACCCTCGACAAGAAAATCCTCGAAGACGTGCCGGTGGTGGTGCTCGCCTACGACTTGCTCGAATGGCAGGGCGAAGACTGGCGCAACCAGCCGCAAGCCAAACGCCGTGCGCAGCTGGAAGAGGTCATCGCCCGCTGTAACAGTCCGGTGCTGCTGGCCTCACCGGTGCTGACCGGCACTGATTGGTTCGACCTCGCCCGCCAACGCGAGTCTTCGCGGCGACTGGGTGTCGAGGGAATGATGCTCAAGGCGCGCGACGCGTTGTATGGCGTGGGGCGAACCAAGGACATGGGCGTCTGGTGGAAGTGGAAAGTCGATCCGTTCAGTGTCGATGCGGTGCTGATTTACGCCCAGCGCGGCCATGGCCGGCGGGCCAGTCTGTACAGCGATTACACCTTTGCCGTGTGGGACGGCCCGCCCGAGTCCAGCCAACGGGCGCTGGTGCCGTTTGCCAAGGCGTATTCGGGGCTGACCGATGAGGAAATGCGTCAGGTCGACAGCATTGTGCGCAAGACCACGGTGGAGAAATTCGGTCCGGTCAGCAGTGTGAAGCCGAGTCTGGTGTTTGAGCTGGGCTTTGAAGGCATCGCCCTGTCACGCCGACACAAGAGCGGGATCGCTGTGCGGTTTCCGCGGATGCTGCGCTGGCGTCAGGACAAGACCGTGGATGAGGCGGATAGCCTTGCCACCCTGCAGGATCTGCTGGCCTGACCCCTTTTCCCGGGACAGTGATTTTTTGATCGTTCCTACGCTCCACGTGGGAATGCCTCAACGGACGCTCCGCGTTAGGCTTGGGAGGGGACGCGGAGCGTCCCAGGCTGCATTCCCACGCAGAGCGTGGAAACGATCAGCCCTAAATCAGTGCAAGCTATTTTCAGTGCCCGTTTGCGGGCACTGATTCGCTAATCCAATCGCTGCGCCAACCTTTTAAAACACTTGTTCGGGACTCTGGTTCGGAAATTGCTACTTTCTATAGGTCGTACGCGTTCCAGTAACAATAATTCTGCGCCACAAGCGCTCATATTGGTTCTTAGGGATTGAATAATGAAAAAAGCATTGCTGACCCTTTCTGCACTGGCGTTGTGCATGGCCGCTGGCTCCGCGCTGGCCAAGGAATACAAAGAGCTGCGCTTTGGCGTTGACCCTTCGTACGCACCGTTCGAGTCGAAAGCGGCCGACGGCAGCCTGGTGGGCTTCGACATCGACCTGGGCAACGCGATCTGCGCCGAACTGAAGGTCAAGTGCAAGTGGGTCGAAAGTGACTTCGACGGCATGATTCCGGGCCTCAAGGCCAACAAATTCGACGGTGTGATCTCGTCGATGACCGTGACCCCGGCCCGCGAAAAAGTCATCGACTTCTCCAGCGAACTGTTCTCCGGCCCGACCGCTTACGTGTCGAAAAAAGGCTCCGGCATCACCGCCGATGTCGCCTCGCTGAAGGGTAAAACCGTCGGTTACGAGCAAGGCACCATTCAGGAAGCCTACGCCAAAGCCGTGCTGGACAAGGCCGGCGTGAAAACTCAGGCCTATCAGAACCAGGACCAGGTGTATTCCGACCTGACCTCCGGCCGTCTCGACGCCGGTATTCAGGACATGCTGCAAGCCGAACTGGGCTTTTTGAAGTCGCCACAGGGCGCCGACTATGACGTCAGCAAGCCGGTCGACAACGAATTGCTGCCAGCCAAAACCGCTGTCGGTATTAAGAAAGGTAACACTGAGCTGAAGGCGCTTTTAGATAAAGGTATCAAAGCGTTACACGATGACGGCAAATACGCCGAGATTCAAAAGAAACACTTTGGCGATCTGAATCTGTACAGCGGCAAATAATGCCCCGGCGCCCATCCTCGATGGGCGCCTTTTCCATCCGCTCAGGTTGCTGATTTATGTTCGAAAACCTCTTACAAAATCTGGGGCTCGCAGCCTTCAGCCTCAAGGGTTTTGGCCCTTTGCTGTTGGAAGGCACCTGGATGACCATCAAATTGTCGGCGTTGTCGCTGCTGGTAGCCGTGTTGCTCGGCCTGCTCGGCGCCAGTGCCAAACTGTCAAAAATAAAACTGGTGCGCCTGCCCGCCCAGCTCTACACCACGCTGATTCGCGGGGTGCCGGACCTGGTGCTGATGCTGCTGATCTTCTACAGCCTGCAAACCTGGCTGACGACACTGACCGATTACATGGAATGGGAATACATCGAAATCGACCCGTTCAGCGCCGGGGTGCTGACCCTGGGCTTCATTTATGGTGCGTATTTCACCGAAACCTTTCGTGGTGCGATCCTCGCGGTGCCACGCGGTCAGGTTGAAGCCGCCACCGCGTATGGCCTCAAACGCGGCCAGCGCTTTCGCTTTGTGGTGTTTCCGCAAATGATGCGCTTCGCCCTGCCGGGAATCGGCAACAACTGGATGGTGATGCTCAAGGCCACGGCGCTGGTGTCGATCATTGGCCTCGCCGATCTGGTCAAGGCCGCGCAGGACGCCGGTAAAAGTACGTATCAACTGTTCTACTTTCTGGTCCTCGCCGCGTTGATTTATCTGTTGATCACCAGTGCCTCGAACTTCATCCTGCGCTGGCTCGAACGCCGCTACGCCGCCGGTGCCCGGGAGGCCGTACGATGATCGAACTTCTGCAGGAATACTGGCGCGCCTTCCTTTATACCGACGGCCAGAACATTACCGGGCTGGCGATGACGATGTGGCTGCTCAGCGCGTCGATCTTCATCGGTTTCCTGGTCTCGATTCCGCTGTCGATCGCCCGCGTTTCGCCGCACTTCTACATTCGCTGGCCGGTGCAGTTTTACACCTACCTGTTCCGTGGCACGCCGCTGTATATCCAGTTGCTGATCTGCTACACCGGGATCTACAGCCTCGCCGCCGTGCGTGCACAACCGCTGCTCGACAGTTTCTTTCGCGATGCGATGAACTGCACGATCCTCGCCTTCGCCCTCAACACTTGCGCCTACACCACGGAGATTTTCGCCGGGGCGATTCGCAGCATGAACCATGGCGAAGTCGAAGCGGCCAAGGCCTACGGTCTGACCGGCTGGAAGCTGTATGCCTACGTGATCATGCCCTCGGCGCTGCGCCGTTCGTTGCCGTATTACAGCAACGAAGTGATCCTGATGCTGCACTCGACCACCGTAGCCTTCACCGCGACCATCCCCGACATCCTGAAAGTCGCCCGGGACGCCAATTCGGCGACCTTCCTGACCTTTCAGTCGTTCGGCATCGCCGCGCTGATCTACCTGACCATTACCTTCGCGCTGGTCGGCCTGTTCCGCCTTGCCGAACGCCGATGGCTGGCCTTCCTCGGCCCGACTCACTAGGACAACTTTGCAAATGCGCCACCTGATCCATGACTTGCTGGCCCCGCTGCCGGGGACCGCACGACAGATCCACAGCTTCCACTTCGGCCCGGAGCAGGCCAAGGGCAAGGTCTACATCCAGTCTTCGCTGCATGCCGACGAACTGCCGGGCATGCTCGTCGCCTGGCACCTCAAGCAGCGTCTGGCCGAGCTGGAAGCGGCCGGGCGCCTGCGCAGTGAAATCGTGCTGGTGCCGGTGGCCAACCCGGTCGGCCTCGAACAAGTGTTGATGGACGTGCCGTTGGGTCGCTACGAACTGGAGAGCGGGCAGAACTTCAATCGCTGGTTCGTCGACCTCAGTGAAGAAATCGGCAACGCCATCGAGGGCAAGCTGAACGACGATCCGCAGCACAACCTCGAACTGATCCGCAGCCATCTGCGCGCCGCCCTCGCCCGCCAGACCGCCAGCACGCAACTGCAATCCCAACGCCTGACCCTGCAACGGCTGGCCTGCGATGCCGACATGGTGTTGGACTTGCACTGCGATTTCGAATCGGTGGTGCACCTCTACACCACGCCCGAGGCGTGGCCGCAGGTCGAGCCGCTGGCGCGCTACATCGAGTCGCAGGCAAGCCTGCTGGCCACCGATTCCGGCGGACAGTCGTTCGACGAATGTTTCACGCTGCTGTGGTGGCAATTGAAGGAGCGCTTCGGCGAACACTTCGAGATTCCGCTCGGCAGTTTCTCGGTGACCGTCGAATTGCGCGGCCAGGGTGACGTCAATCACCCGATGGCCAGCCGCGATTGCCAGGCGTTGATCGACTATCTGATCCAGTCCGATGCGATTGTCGGCAAAACAAACCCGCAGCCGCCGTTACCGTTCCCGGCCACGCCTCTCGCGGGAGTCGAACCGGTGACCACGCCGGTCGGCGGCTTGCTGGTGTACACCGCGACGGCGGGGCAAGTCCTGCAAGCCGGGCAGCAGATCGCCGAAATCATCGACCCGATCCACGACCGGATCACCCCCATTCATTGCATCAGCGCCGGCGTGATGTACGCCCGCTCGCTGCGCCGCATGGCCACTGCCGGCATGGTCATCGCCCATGTTGCGGGCGCCGAAGCCTATCGCAGCGGCTACCTACTTTCGCCTTGAGGATGTCTGTCCCATGTACAAACTGACCGTTGAAGGCCTGCACAAAAGCTATGGCGACCATCAGGTGCTCAAAGGCGTTTCGCTCAAGGCCAAGACCGGCGACGTGATCAGCCTGATCGGCGCCAGTGGCTCGGGAAAAAGTACCTTTTTGCGCTGCATCAACTTTCTCGAACAACCCAACGATGGCGCCATGAGCCTCGACGGCCAGGCGATCCGCATGGTCACCGATCGCCACGGCATGCACGTTGCTGACGCCGATGAGCTGCAACGCCTGCGCACACGGCTGGCGATGGTGTTCCAGCATTTCAACCTGTGGAGCCACATGACCGTGCTGGAAAACATCACCATGGCCCCGCGCCGGGTGTTGGGTTGCAGCAAACAGGAAGCCGACGATCGTGCGCGGCGTTATCTGGACAAGGTCGGTTTGCCGGCGCGGGTGGCGGATCAATACCCGGCGTTTTTGTCGGGTGGTCAGCAACAGCGCGTGGCGATTGCCCGGGCGCTGGCGATGGAGCCGGAAGTGATGCTGTTCGATGAACCGACCTCGGCGCTCGACCCGGAGCTGGTGGGGGAAGTGTTGAAGGTGATTCAAGGGCTGGCCGAGGAAGGCCGGACCATGATCATGGTGACCCACGAAATGAGCTTCGCCCGAAAAGTCTCCAGCCAGGTGTTGTTCCTGCATCAAGGCCTGGTGGAAGAAGAAGGTGCGCCCGAGGATGTGCTCGGCAACCCGAAAAGCGAACGCCTGAAGCAATTTCTCAGTGGCAACCTCAAATAGCCACCTTCCCCTGTAGGAGCTGCCGAAGGCTGCTCCTACACATTCACCCTGATTAAACCTTTCGCCAACTGATGTGGTCACTGGAAGAACACCTCCAGAGCGCGCGCAGCCCGCATGGCGAAATTTCCCGACCTCGCAAAAACCTGGTACAGCGCCCGCGGCTGGAAGCCGTTCGCCTTTCAAAAACAGGTCTGGGCGGCGGTCAAAAACGGTGAGTCAGGACTGCTCCACGCCAGCACCGGCGCCGGTAAAACCTACGCCGTGTGGTTTGCCGCGCTCAATCGCTTCGCCAAACCCGCAGCGGTTATTGAATCTGCGCGCAAACGCAAACCGCCAGCCGAACCACTGACCGTCCTGTGGATCACCCCCATGCGTGCCCTCGCCGCCGATACCGCGCGCGCTCTGCAAACGCCGGTCGATGATCTACAGATCCCATGGAGCATCGGCCTGCGCACCGGTGACACCAGCAGCAGCGAACGCGCCCGGCAGAGCCGGCGCCTGCCGACCACGCTGATCACCACCCCGGAAAGCCTGACCCTGCTGCTCGCCCGCGCTGATGCACAGGTGGCGCTGGCGAGTCTGCGCATGATCGTCGTCGATGAATGGCACGAATTGCTCGGCAACAAGCGCGGCGTGCAATTGCAACTGGCCCTGGCCCGTCTGCGGCATTGGCAACCCGATCTGATCGTCTGGGGCGTGTCGGCCACCCTCGGTAATCAATCCCACGCCGAACAGGTACTGATCCCGCAGGGCGGTGGCGTCAGCATTCAGGGAAAAAGCGAAAAATCGCTAAAAGTCGACACCCTCCTCCCACCGGCCATCGAGCGTTTTCCCTGGGCCGGGCACATCGGTCTGAAGATGCTGCCGCAGGTCGTTACCGAACTCGACGCTTGCGCCAGCACCCTGGTGTTCACCAATACTCGGGCGCAATCGGAAATCTGGTATCAGGCGCTGCTGGAGGCACGGCCGGACTGGGCCGGGCTGATCGCGTTGCATCACAGTTCACTGTCTCGCGAGACCCGTGACTGGGTCGAACAGGCCTTGAAGAACGGACATTTGAAAGCCGTGGTCTGCACCTCAAGCCTGGACCTGGGCGTGGATTTCCTGCCGGTCGAGCGCGTGCTGCAAATCGGCTCGGCCAAAGGTGTCGCGCGTTTGATGCAGCGTGCCGGACGCTCGGGGCATGCACCGGGGCGTACCTCGCGGGTGACGCTGGTGCCGACGCACAGTCTGGAACTGATCGAAGCGGCCGCCGCCCGCGATGCCGTCGAACAACGGCGCATCGAACCGCGACGCTCACCGCACAAACCACTGGATGTGCTGGTGCAGCATTTGGTCAGCATGGCCCTTGGCGGCGGGTTTATTCCTGAAGCGCTGTACGAAGAAGTCCTTGGCGCCTGGGCGTATCGTGACCTGACACTCGCCGATTGGGCGTGGGCGCTGGCTTTCGTACGCCATGGCGGGATGTCTCTGACAGCTTATCCGGATTACCGCCGGGTCGAACCGGACGAGCACGGCGTCTGGCGCGTGCCGGATGCGCGATTGGCGCGTCGGCATCGCATGAGCATCGGCACCATCGTCAGTGATGCGAGCATCCATCTGAAATTCTGGAGCAAGGGCGGCGGCGGCAAACAATTGGGCAGTGTCGAAGAAGGCTTCATCGCGCGACTTAAACCGGGCGACGGTTTTCTCTTTGCCGGGCGTTTGCTGGAACTGGTGCGGGTGGAAAACATGACCGCCTACGTCAAACGCAGCACCGCGAAAAAAGCCGCCGTACCGCGCTGGAATGGCGGGCGGATGCCACTTTCCAACGAATTGGCCGAAGCCGTGGTCAGGCGTTTCAGCGAGGCCGCGCAAGGTGAGTTCGTCGGCCCGGAAATGCACGCGTTGCGACCCTTGCTGGAAACACAGATGCGCTGGTCCGGCTTGCCCACCGCAGAAAAACTGCTGGCCGAAGTATTGAAGTCCCGCGAGGGCTGGCACCTTTTCCTTTATCCGTTTGCCGGGCGCCAAGTGCATCTCGGGCTGGCGAGCCTGTTGGCATGGCGCGTCAGTCAACGACAACCGGTGACGTTTTCCATCGCAGTGAACGATTACGGCCTGGAATTGCTCAGCGCCACGCCGATCGACTGGACCGAGCATTTGAATGCCGATCTCTTCAATGCCGATGATTTATTAATGGACGTTCTGGCCAGCCTGAATGCCGGCGAACTGGCCTTGCGGCGCTTTCGCGAGATCGCGCGGATTGCCGGGCTGGTCTTCGCCGGCTACCCCGGTGCACCGAAAAGCACCCGGCAGGTCCAGGCTTCCAGTGGTTTGTTCTTCGAAGTGTTTAAACAATATGACGCCGACAACCTGTTGCTGGCCCAGGCCGGGGAAGAAGTCCTACGAGAAGAACTGGATATTCAGCGTCTGGAGCAGACATTGGAACGGATCAACCGGATGATACTGGACGTGCATCAGGTCAAACGTCCTACACCACTGGGCTTCCCGCTGCTGGTGGAGCGCATGCGCGAAAGCATGAGCTCGGAAAAACTCGCCGACCGCATCAGGCGTATGGTCGGTGACCTGGAGAAAACTGCCGACGAGGGCAAATCCCGATGAGCGCGCCTTACCCTGTACGTCTCGCCGGTGAGGACCTCTGGTTGCTGCCGGAAAAAGCACTGTATTGGCCGGCGCAACAGGCATTGCTGATTGCCGATGTACATTTCGGCAAGGCTGCCGCTTACCGCAGCCTTGGCCAACCGGTCCCGCAAGGCACCACATCGAGCAATATCGCCGAGATTGATCGATTGCTGGCGAACCTGCCCTGCCGGCAGCTGATATTTCTTGGCGACTTCCTCCACGGACCCGGCTCGCATGCCGCAGGGACTTTACGCGCGCTGGCCGAATGGCGTGCGCGTCATGTTGATTTACCGATGACGCTGATCCGCGGCAATCACGACAAACGCGCAGGTGATCCGCCTGAATCGCTGAATATCCGCGTGGTGCCGGAGCCGCTGCTGCTCGGGCCATTCGCCTTGCAGCATGAACCTGACCCACATCCTGAAAGGCACGTGCTAGCGGGTCACGTGCACCCGGTCTATCGGCTGCACGGCAAGGGTCGACAAAGCTTGCGCCTGGCGTGTTTCAGGCTTGGCGAAGGCATCAGTCTGCTGCCGGCATTTGGCGCCTTTACTGGGGGCTATCCGGTCGAGAAGGAGGAAAGCTGCAGGATTTTCGTCATCGGTGATAACGAAATATGGCCAGTCAGTTGAAATCTTTGCAGACCTCATCTGACTGGCCATTCATTTTCAATGCAGATCAGGCAACCGGTGCCGGTGGCGGCTCGTCCGGCAGGGTCGGTTCGCCCGGCTCGGTCGGTTGTTCGTTGGGGGTATCGGGATCAGGTTGACCGGGAATTCCGCCGGCCATGTTCAGCGACGGATGCGCCAACAAGGACCAGGCCAATACGCCAATCTGATTGGGCTCGAGCCTTGCCAGTTCGGCAGTGATTTGCGGATCGATCTTCATAGGGCACTCCTCGGCGAAGGCCCGTTTCGCCGAAAGCAAAACGGGCAGTACACCCCATAGAGTGTCTGCCCGCCAAAGAATTCCCGCGATCTGTCGGATGGACCGATCAGGTGCGCGGCAGGGTCACGCCACGCTGGCCCTGGTACTTGCCGCCACGGTCCTTGTAGGAAACTTCACATTCCTCGTCGGATTCAAGGAAAAGCATCTGCGCCACGCCCTCGTTGGCGTAGATTTTCGCCGGCAGGTTGGTGGTGTTGGAGAATTCCAGCGTCACGTGACCTTCCCACTCAGGCTCGAGCGGCGTGACGTTAACGATGATGCCGCAGCGCGCGTAGGTGCTCTTGCCCAGGCAGATGGTCAAGACATTGCGCGGAATGCGGAAGTATTCGACGGTGCTGGCCAGTGCGAAAGAGTTCGGCGGGATGATGCAGACGTCGCTGTGGACGTCGACGAAGCTGCCCGGGTCGAAGTTTTTCGGGTCGACGATGGACGAATTGATGTTGGTGAACACCTTGAAGTGGTTGGTGCAGCGCACGTCGTAACCGTAGCTCGACACACCGTAGGAGATCACCCGGCTGTCATCGCTGCCGCGCACCTGGCGCTCGACGAAAGGCTCGATCATGCCCTGTTCCTGCGCCATGCGGCGAATCCACTTGTCCGATTTGATGCTCATGGCGGGTGTCCTGAATAGCGAGGTGGAAAAATTCTGTCCGGCATCTTACCGGGCGCGCCGCCGGGTTCAAAGTGCGGGCTGCAATTCTCGCCGATCCCCCCTGATTTACGCGATCTGGCGACGAACCGTCACACCGCCGATCCCGAAAACAGAGAAACCTTCGCAAGAAGCATTGGCACTTCTCGGAAACTGGGTTAAGGTGGCGTCACTGTGTTGCTTGTGTCACTGAGAATCTCTACACGATATGTTGAATTTCGATCCAACCATCTACAAGAATTTTTCCTGCTCTTTGCACTCAGTCTCGGCCAGGGTTCTTCCTGAGTCGCAGTTATCTTTGTTCAAGGAGTTACACCATGTCTAATCGCCAAACCGGTACCGTTAAGTGGTTCAACGATGAAAAAGGCTTCGGCTTCATCACTCCACAATCCGGTGACGACCTGTTCGTTCACTTCAAAGCTATCCAATCCGACGGCTTCAAAAGCCTGAAAGAAGGCCAACAGGTTTCTTTCATCGCTACCCGCGGTCAGAAAGGCATGCAAGCTGAAGAAGTACAAGTTATCTAACTTGTAGCTTCTTTAGAAAAGAGCCCCGCCCTTAAAAGCGGGGCTTTTTTGTGGACGTCTGTTTTTCAGCTCGCAAAAAAAGATCGCAGCCTTCGGCAGCTCCTACAGGATGTACATCAATCCTCTGTAGGAGCTGCCGAAGGCTGCGATCTTTTGCTTGTGCGTTACCAGGCCACGCCAAAACCTGCGGTGTAACGGGTCTTGTTCAAGTCCGCATCGTTGGTGCCACTGATGATGTCACGCTCGGCCTTAAGGTTAAGCGAAGCCCAGTCGGTGACCTTGTAACGCAGGCCCATTTCCGCATCCAGCGCGTAGTTGGCCACATCCGACAGCGGCTTGCCGATTTCACCATTGGTGAAGAACTCGACTTTCTTGCCGATCAGGTAGCGGTTGTAATCCCACTTCATGGCAACGGAATAGAAGTTGTCCTTGCTGCCATCGCGATACTCGTAATCGGTGCGGTTGAACAGCGAGCCCAGCGAGAACGCGCCCAGCTCGTCATCCCAGAACTGGTAGCCAGGACCGGTACCGACCACGCGCTGGCGAGCCAGCTCTTCGATGTGATCGCGCTTGTAGTTCAGACGGCCCTGCCAGAACCACTTATCGGTCAGGAAGCGGTCGAGTGCGTATTCGGCGCGCAAGTTGTCGGTGGTGGTTTCGTCGTCCTGCACTTCGCGGTTGTACTCGCCTTCGGCAGTATGGCGCCAGCGACCATGACGCGCGGTGGTCTTGAAGCCGACATCGTAGTCGTCGGTGTCCTTCTCGGCGCGCTGATAGTCCAGCGCCAGGTCGACATTGCCCTTCCAGACCAAATCCTCGACCACCGGTTTCGGTTTGAGAATCTGCTGAATGCTCGCCAGCTCCACGGTTTTCGGCGCCTCACCGTTAGCCAGGGTGACCTTGCCATCTTCGGCGGCCGTCAGCGACTTGGAGACTTCACCGGTATAGGCGTCCTGCTTGACCAGCAAATGCTGATCGCTGTCGAGCGTCTTCACCTCTTTCCAGTCAATCGTCACCGCACCGGCATATTTCGTCTGGATCAACAGCTTGCCGCCGTCGAACACGGTGATAGTGCCGCTCAACTTGTCACCGTTCTTCAACCAGACAGTGTCGGCAAGCAGGGGCGTAGACGCACTGAAAACAGCAAGGCACAACAAGGATCTGGACAACATAAGCGAATCTAAGGCTCAAGTTTGCGAAAAAGGTCGGCATTATCCGTAGGAATAAGACCCTGACAAGGACTGACCGGACTATTTCTGATGAGTTCATTTCTCAACTGGCTGATCACGGATTACTCTGAAAGCCATCAATCTGTTCATGTTCAGGAACCGCGTACGTGAAAGACCCGCTCGACAGCGTTGAAAACGATGCGCAAATCCGACGCACGGCGCTCTACTCGACGCTCGCCCAGGTGCCCGAAGGCAAAGTCGTCAGCTATGGTCAGTTAGCTGAACTGGCCGGGTTGGGGCGCGCCGCCCGCTGGGTCGGCCGCACCCTGAGTCAGTTGCCCGGCGATACCAGGCTGCCTTGGCACCGAGTGCTGGGCGCCGGCGGTCGGATCAGCCTGCCGGTCGGTAGCCCGTCGGGCGATGAACAACGGGCCCGATTGCGCATGGAAGGCATCACCGTCCTGAACAATCGTGTGGATATTCAGCGCCATGGCTGGCGTCCGGTAGAGCACAGCGGTTAGAGTGCGCGCTTTGTTTTCGCAATCTTGAGGCAGACTTCAGCCCATGCCCCGTAAAACCTGGCGCGCCGCGCTAGCCGCTTATGCCAGTCCTTCGACGCTCGTGCTGTTGTTGCTGGGTTTCGCCGCCGGCCTGCCGTACATGCTGGTGTTTTCAACGCTTTCCGTCTGGCTGCGTGAAGCCGGTGTCGCCCGTGAAACCATCGGCTACGCCAGTCTCATCGGCCTGGCTTATGCGTTCAAATGGGTCTGGTCGCCCCTGCTCGACCAATGGCGTCTGCCGTTGCTGGGCAAGCTTGGCCGTCGCCGTTCGTGGCTGGTGCTCTCTCAGGCCTTGGTCATCCTCGGGCTGATCGGCATGGGTTTCTGTGATCCGCAGAAGCATTTGTCCTGGCTGATCGCCATTGCCGTTGTCGTCGCTTTCGCCTCCGCCACTCAAGATATTGCGGTGGACGCTTATCGCCTGGAAATCGCCGAAGACAACCGCCAGGCTGCGCTCGCTGCCAGTTATATGTCGGGTTATCGCGTGGCCGCGCTGCTGGCGACTGCCGGTGCACTGTTCTTCGCCGAGGGCTTCGGCTCCACGGGCTTCAACTATCAGCATTCGGCCTGGGCGGGTACTTACGCACTGTTCGGCGCATTGATGATTCCCGCGCTGCTGACCACGCTGTTCATGCGCGAGCCGCCGGTGCCGCTACGCACGCAGTTGCAAGCCGGGCGTTACACCTTCATGCATCAGCTGATGTCGGTGTTTGTGCTGATCGTTTTGCTGGTCTCGGTACCGGCGATGTTCACCCAGCTCTACAACACCGATTTCGCCAGCGTGCTGTTCGGCGGCATGAGTCCGCTCGACCTGCTGCTCGAAGACCGCGCCTTTTTGCGCGCCATTCTCTACACGCTGCTGACCGGTCTGTGCCTGTCGACCATGGGCCGTCGCGGCCTTGCGCCGGTGCTGACGCCGGTCAACGACTTTATTCTGCGTTATCGCTGGCAGGCGTTCCTGTTACTGGGTCTGATTGCCACCTATCGGATGTCGGACACGGTGATGGGCGTCATGGCCAACGTGTTCTATATCGACCAGGGTTTCACCAAGGATCAGATTGCCAGTGTCAGCAAGATTTTCGGCCTGATCATGACGCTGGTTGGCGCCGGCATGGGCGGCCTGCTGATCGTGCGTTTCGGCATTTTGCCGATTCTGTTCATCGGCGGCGTCGCTTCCGCAGCCACCAACCTGCTGTTCGTCATGCTCGCCGACATGGGCCCGAACCTGCAGATGCTGGTGGTGACCATTTCCCTCGACAACTTCAGCTCGGGCCTGGCGACGTCAGCCTTCGTTGCTTATCTGTCGAGCCTGACCAACCTGAAGTTCTCCGCCACCCAATACGCTTTGCTCAGCTCGATCATGCTGCTGTTGCCGCGCCTGATGGGCGGCTATTCCGGGGTCCTGGTCGAGAAGTTCGGCTATCACAGCTTCTTCATGATCACCGCCCTGCTCGGTGTGCCGACACTGGTGCTGATCGCCCTGCACTGGTTTCAGGAAAGCCGCCGCGAAGGCCCGACGCCAACGCCCGAGCCTGTGCCGACACCGGTCGCAGAAGAATCGTAAGACGTTTCGGCAACGGCGGGAGGAATCTCGCCGTCGTGCCTCCCCACTGACCTCACGCCTGTACGTCGGCAAAACTCGCCGGTACACTGCGGAGTCATTTCCAGTCATAGCAACCGACAACGGCCAACCATGCGCACCAGTCAATTTTTGCTCGCCACACAGAAAGAAACGCCTTCCGACGCGGTCGTGATCAGCCACCAGCTGATGCTGCGCGCCGGCATGATCCGCAAACTCGCCTCGGGCCTGTACACCTGGCTGCCCATGGGCCTGCGAGTCATGCGCAAGGTTGAAGCCATCGTTCGCGAAGAGATGAACGCCGCCGGCTCTCTGGAAGTGTTGATGCCGAGCACCCAACCGGCCGAGCTGTGGCAGGAATCGGGGCGCTGGGAAGAGTACGGCCCTGAGCTGCTGCGCATCAAAGACCGCCACGGTCGCGACTTCTGCGCGGGCCCGACCCACGAAGAAGTGATCACCGATCTGATGCGCAACGAGTTGAGCAGCTACAAGCAGCTGCCGATCAACCTGTACCAGATCCAGACCAAATTCCGCGACGAAATCCGTCCACGCTTCGGTTTGATGCGTGGCCGCGAATTCATTATGAAGGACGCGTACTCCTTCCACGCGGATCAAGCGTCGCTGCAGATCACCTACGACCGCATGCATGAAGCCTACTGCAACATCTTCACGCGTCTGGGCCTGAAATTCCGTCCGGTGGAAGCCGACAACGGTTCGATCGGCGGCGCCGGCTCCCATGAGTTCCACGTACTGGCCGAATCCGGCGAAGACGACATCGTCTTCAGCAACGGTTCCGACTACGCAGCGAACATCGAAAAAGCCGAAGCCGTGCCGCGCGAAACCTCGCGCGCCGCTGCGACTGAAGAGCTGCGTCTGGTCGACACGCCAGACACCAAAACCATCGCGGCGCTGGTGGAAAAATTCAATCTGCCGATTGAAAAGACCATCAAGACCCTGATCGTGCGCGCCGAAGAAGAAGGCAAGCTGATCGCGCTGGTGATTCGTGGCGACCACGAACTCAACGAAATCAAGGCTGCCCAGCAACCAGGCGTTGCCAACCCGCTGGTCATGGCCACCGATGCCGAACTGCGTGACGCCATCGGCGCCGGCGCAGGTTCCCTCGGCCCGCTGAACCTGCCGCTGCCAATCATCATCGACCGCTCGGTCGAGCTGATGAGCGACTTCGGCATCGGTGCGAACATCGACGACAAGCACTACTTTGGCGTGAACTGGGAGCGTGATCTGCCGGTTCCGACCGTGGCTGACCTGCGTAACGTGGTCGCCGGTGATCCAAGCCCGGACGGCAAAGGCACGCTGGAAATCAAGCGCGGCATCGAAGTCGGGCACATCTTCCAGCTGGGCAACAAGTACAGCAAGGCGATGAAGTGCGAAGTGCTGGGCGAGAACGGCAAGCCGGTGACCCTGGAAATGGGTTGCTACGGCATCGGCGTGTCCCGCGTGGTGGCTGCAGCCATCGAACAGAACAACGACGAAAACGGCATCATCTGGAGCGACACCCTGGCGCCGTTCCAGATCGCTCTGGTGCCGCTGCGTTATGAAACCGAGCAGGTGCGCGAAGCCACCGACAAGCTGTACGCCGAACTGACAGCGGCCGGCTTCGAAGTGCTGCTGGATGATCGCGACAAGAAAACCAGCCCGGGCATCAAGTTCGCGGACATGGAGCTGATCGGCATTCCACACCGGATCGTGGTCAGCGACCGCGGCCTCGCCGAAGGCAACCTGGAATACAAGAGCCGCACCGAAGGCGAAGCGCAAGCATTGCCGGTGGCCGACGTATTGTCCTTCCTGCAGGCCCGTATCCGCCGCTGAAACCAGATAGAGACGTCATGTTCAAGCGAAACACCTTAGGCCTCGGAGGCACCGCCCTGTGCGGTGCCCTGCTGGTCAGCGGCTGTGCCAATCACATGTCACAACGCAGCGAGCACGAAGAGCGGGTCGAGCGAAAACTGCTCGACCACAGCCTGCAGATCGATGTCGGTGAGCCTAAGGTGCTTGAGCTGCCGCAGCGACGCATAAAGATCAACGAACAGAAGACTTTTGAAGTCACCGAGTTCGAAGTGACGCGTCGCTACGATCGCTACACGCCTTATCAGCCTTGGCGGGAGATCTACGAAATCCCGCTGGGTGCGGTGGCCGTAGTCGGCGGCGTCGGCGCCAACGTGGTCAATGTGTTCGCCCTCGGCAACCTGCCGGACAGCGTCACCAAAGATTGGCTGAGCTACGGTTTTGCCGGGCTTAACCCGTTCATGAACGTGCAGTCCAACGGCCGTGCGCAACAGAACCTCGCCGGTATTGATGAAGTCCAGCGCGACAAGCGCACGGAGTATTCGAGCCTGCCGTGGAGCGAGCGTCCGGTGCAAGTCAAGGCTGGCAAGCAGACCTTTGACATGACCACCGATCGCAACGGTGTGCTGCGTCTAAACCTGCTCGACAGTCCGTTTGCCGAAAATGACCTCAATCACGTCGGCAAATTGCAGATCAGCGTCGAAGACGCCAAGGATGACGTGCACTCGGACTCATCGCTGATGATCAGCAGTCATCTGCGTGGCAAGTTGCTGGAAGCGCACGGGCTGATCTACGACGATCTGGAAGACGACGAAGTGAGCCAGTGGGTGCACCGGGTCAAACGTCTGTCGGAACTGGGTCTGGAAGAAGAAGCCAGTGAGCTGGAACAAAGCCTGATCGAACTGACGCGCAACGATCCTGAGTTGCAGACTGAGTTTCTCAAGTCTTTGACCAAGGATGCCGGGCGATTGGTGGCTGATCCAGGACCGAACTGACAGCTGAAAGCTTCGCGAGCAGGCTCGCTCCCACAGGGGATTGGTGAACGACACAAATCCAATGTGGGAGCGAGCCTGCTCGCGAAGAGGCCCTGACGCACACCGGAAAATTACCGTTCAAACAACTCCATCTGCTCAAACCCTCCGCGTAAATCCTCCAGCCTTACCCCAACCCCCAACAACCGCACCGGTTTCCCGCCGCGATTAAACGCCTGCGTCAGCATCAACTGATAACTGCCCAGATCCCGCCCTGCCCCGGCCTGCTCCAGTGTGGTCTGGGTGAAATCATGAAACTTCACTTTGACGAACGGCTTGCCCGGCCGATAACTGCTGTCGATCCGCGCCATACGGGTTTTCAGGGTTTCGAGCAGTTCGGGCAATTTATCCAGGCAACTGCGTAGATCCGGCAGATCAACGTCGTAGGTATTTTCCACACTGATCGACTGACGCCGACTGTCGTTGTGCACCAGCCGGTCATCGATCCCACGGGCGAGACTCCACAGTCGTTCGCCAAAACTACCGAATTCGCGCACCAGCGCCAGTTTGTCCCACTCGCGCAACTGCGAGCAGTCAACGATGCCGAGCTTGCCCAGCTTATCGGCGGTAACCTTGCCGACACCGTGCAATTTGCTCACCGGCAAGCCACTGACAAAGTCTTCGACCTGATCCGGTGTAATCACAAACAAACCGTTGGGCTTTTTCCAGTCGCTGGCGATTTTAGCCAGAAACTTGTTTGGCGCCACGCCAGCGGAAACGGTGATGTGCAACTGATTGGAGACCCGGCGACGGATGTCTTGGGCAATACGTGTAGCGCTGCCGCCAAAATGTGCGCTGTCGGAGACATCCAGATAGGCCTCATCCAGCGATAGCGGCTCGATCAGGTCGGTGTAATCGGCAAAGATTGTGTGAATTTCTTTCGAGGCTTCGCGATAGGCATCCATTCGCGGCTTGACGATGGTCAGGTCCGGACACAACTTCAAGGCATGCCCCGAGGCCATCGCCGAACGCACACCATAGGCCCGCGCTTCGTAATTGCAGGTGGCGATCACCCCGCGCCTGTCCGCCGAACCACCCACCGCCAACGGCTTGCCGGCCAGACGCGGGTCATCGCGCATCTCGATGGCGGCGTAAAAACAATCGCAGTCGATGTGGATGATTTTTCGCTGAGTCATGTCAGAAAAGGGAATGTGGCAAGCCGGACCGGCAGTATCTCACTGACACCTGTATATAGCACCAGTGGTATGAATCTTCTTTCCTGACGGTAGGAAATGTCCTTTGAATTTATTTTCTCAATCGACCGGCGACCGTCAATAGAGCTGAAAGCCTTGCCCCACCTGCCCTGCAGCCAGAAAAACACCCGAGGAAAATCGCTAACCGATTGAACCTCAACAGATTTTATCCAGATTGCGGGTTGACACCCCAGCGATCCTCTGTAGAATGCCGACACACAGACGCGGGATGGAGCAGTCTGGTAGCTCGTCGGGCTCATAACCCGAAGG
>NZ_CDROCK010000038.1:0-71104 GCF_977020205.1 Pseudomonas sp. AIG
TCAGAAGGCGCGCTAGCACCTGCTGTTCGTCGCCGGTCAGGACGCCGGTGACTTCGGCGAAGTGAGCGAATTCAGCATACAGGCCACTGACAGCTGGAACCTTCTGGCTCAGTTGCTCAAGGAGTTTGCTGTGGCGAAAGGCAGAAAGGGCAGGAGCGCCGCGCAGGATCAACATCTTCGGGACAGCCTCGGGAAGGGGTGTGCTTTGAGGCCGTGCATTCTAGCCTAAACCGCCCTCAACATCACCCGAAACGCTACGCACGGTTGCACTGCAATATCAATCTGTGTTTCTGCCTCCAGAGTCAGATAAATCACCTCTGCAATGACGCCTTATTTTTACTGTAACAAAAAGCCGTAAAGGCCCGTTTCTGCAGGGTTTCGTTCGGATTTGTGATCGCTAGCAGACTCGTCCTGCACTGTCGAGATATGGCGCCCGTGGCCGTTTGCGTATACTGCGCAGATGTTTTTCCCAACGGCTTTGCGTCCGCGGTACGCCAAATGGCTGATCGCAACCGGACTCTTCCTGATGCTCGGTGGCTGTGTTGATAAACCCAACACACTCGAGCGCGTAAAGGAGGATGGTGTGCTGCGGGTGATTACCCGTAACAGCCCCGCCACCTACTTTCAGGATCGCAGCGGTGAAACCGGCTTCGAATACGAGCTGGTGAAGCGTTTCGCCGACGATTTGGGTGTCGAGTTGAAGATCGAGACGGCCGACAACCTCGATGACCTCTTCGATCAGATCGGCAAGCCGAACGGCCCGGTGCTGGCCGCCGCGGGTCTGGTCAGCAGCGAACAGCGCAAGAAGCAGGTGCGGTTCTCGCACTCCTACCTTGAAGTCACCCCGCAGATCATCTATCGCAACGGTCAGTCGCGGCCGACCGATCCCGGTGATCTGGTCGGCAAGAAGATCATGGTGCTCAAGGGCAGTACCCACGCCGAACAACTGGCGGAGCTGAAAAAGAAATTCCCCGGTATCGAATACGAAGAGTCCGACGCAGTTGAAGTGGTCGACCTGCTGCGCATGGTCGATGAAGGTCAGATTGACCTGACGCTGGTCGACTCCAACGAAGTGGCGATGAATCAGGTGTACTTCACCAATATTCGCGTGGCCTTCGACCTCGGCGATGCGCGCAGCCAGAGCTGGGCGGTGGGTCCGGGCGAAGACAACAGTCTGCTCAACGAGATCAACGCGTATCTGGACAAGGTGCAGAAGAACGGCACCCTGCAACGCCTGAAGGATCGCTACTACGGCCACGTCGATGTCCTCGGCTATATGGGCGCCACGACCTTCGCCCAGCACTTGCAGCAGCGCCTGCCGAAATACGAGCAGCACTTCAAGAATTACGCGAAAAAAGAGAAAGTCGACTGGCGTCTGCTGGCGGCCATTGGTTATCAGGAATCGCTGTGGCAGCCGACCGTCACCTCGAAAACCGGCGTTCGCGGTTTGATGATGCTGACGCAGAACACTGCGCAGGCAATGGGCGTGTCCAACCGCCTCGATCCGAAACAGAGCATTATGGGCGGGGCGAAATACCTGGCTTATATGAAGGATCAGCTCGACGATTCGATCAAGGAACCGGACCGCACCTGGTTTGCTCTGGCGGCGTACAACGTTGGCAGCGGTCACCTCGATGACGCGCGCAAACTGACGGCCAAGGAAGGGTTGAACCCGGACAAATGGCTGGACGTGAAGAAGATCCTGCCGCGCCTGTCGCAGAAGCAGTGGTACAGCAAGACACGCTATGGCTACGCCCGGGGCGGCGAACCGGTGCATTTTGTGGCGAACATCCGTCGTTACTACGACATTCTGACCTGGGTGACCCAGCCGCAGCTTGAGGGCGATCAGGTGGCCGAGGGCAATCTGCATGTGCCGGGTATCGACAAGTCAAAGCCCACTCAAGAACCCGCCCCACTTTAAAAGCAAAAGATCGCAGCCTTCGGCAGCTCCTACAGGTGTACACATAACCTGTAGGAGCTGCCGAAGGCTGCGATCTTTTGATCTTAGCCCTTGAGCGCAGCAGCCAGGATCAGCGCTTTCATCTCGGATACGGCGGACTTGAAGCCCACGAACAACGCATGCGCCACCAGCGCGTGGCCGATGTTCAGTTCGTTGATGCCTTTGATGGCCGCTACGGCTTCAACGTTGTGGTAATGCAAGCCGTGACCCGCGTTAACGATTAAGCCCTGCGCCAGACCAAACGCCACGCCATCCGCCACACGTTTGAGTTCTTCAGCCACTTCAGTCGGGGTTTCGGCATCGGCGTAACGCCCGGTGTGCAATTCGATGGCCGGCGCACCGATGCGCTTCGACGCTGCGATCTGACGTTCATCGGCATCGATAAACAGCGACACTTCGCTACCGATCTTCGACAGGCGCTCAACCGCTGCCTTGATCCGCTCTTCCTGCCCCGCCACATCCAGGCCACCTTCAGTGGTCAGCTCCTGACGGGTTTCCGGCACCAGGCAGATGTGCGCCGGGCGGATGCGTTCGGCAAACGCCATCATTTCTTCGGTGACGCCCATTTCGAAGTTCATGCGGGTCTGCAGCACGTCTTTAAGCAAGAGCACGTCACGTTCCTGAATGTGCCGACGGTCTTCACGCAGGTGCACGGTGATGCCATCGGCACCCGCCTCTTCCGCGTCCAGCGCCGCCTTGACCGGATCCGGGTAACGCGTGCCACGGGCCTGACGCAGGGTGGCGACGTGGTCGATGTTCACGCCAAGAAGAATGCGATTGCTGGTGGTCACGGGTGCGCTCCTGAATTGAGAGTTTCGGCGCACAGCATACGGGGTGATCAGGGCTTGCGAAACAGTTCGCGACTGACGAGGGGGCGACCGCCAAGATGAACGGCCAACGCCTGACGCATCAAGCGCTTGGCGGCGGACAGCGCGCCTGGGGCGGACCAATCGGCTTCGGCCATGGCCAGTAATTCAACGCCGTTGAACAGACCGGGTTGCAGCAGAAAGACCCGTTCCAGCCCCGCATCCACTTGCAGACGATAGAGACCATCTGCCGCTATCGGCTCGCCATGGATATCGGTGTTCAGCGAGAAGCCATAACCGAGATCGTCCAGCAGGCGCCATTCGAAGGAACGCAAGAGCGGCTCCAGCGGCCGGCCTTCGGCCAATGCCAGCAAGGTCGCGGCATAGTGATCAAAGACGCCCGGGTGCGGATCTTCGGCGGGCAGCAAGCGGATCAGCAATTCATTGAGATAGAGACCACTGAACAGCGCTTCACCGTTGAGCCAGGCGGAGGTGCCTGAGCTCTCCATGCGCCCGACATTCTTCAGCTCGCCCTTGCCACGGAATTCGACCTCCAGCGACACGAATGGCCGCGCCAATGTCCCGGCCTTGCCCCGCGCACTGCGCAATACCGCCCGCAGCCGACCTTGAGGCGTGAGGAAATCCACCAACGCGCTGGTTTCGCGATAGGCGCGACTGTGCAGGACGTAGGCAGGCTGGGCGGGAGGTGGGTTTTGCGACATTGAGTTCTCGATGAAGAAACGCAGTTTTACACACAACCCAAAACCACTGTGGGAGCGAGCCTGCTCGCGAAAGCGGAGTAACAGTCAACATCAAGGCTGAATGTTACATCCTCTTCGCGAGCAGGCTCGCTCCCACAGTGGGTATCGGTGTCCTCTGGAACGGTGATTACAGGTCGCCGTAACCCAGCGAACGCAGCGCACGCTCGTCATCAGACCAGCCGCCCTTCACCTTGACCCACAGGTTGAGCATGATCTTGGAGTCGAACAGCAGCTCCATGTCCTTGCGCGCCTCAGTGCCGATGCGCTTGATGCGCTCGCCCTTGTCGCCAATGATGATCTTCTTCTGGCCGTCACGCTCAACGAGGATCAAGGCATGAATGTGCAGGGTCTTGCCCTGCTGCTTGAACTCTTCGATTTCGACGGTGATCTGGTACGGCAGCTCGGCGCCCATCTGGCGCATGATTTTCTCGCGCACCAGTTCCGCGGCGAGGAAACGGCTGCTGCGGTCAGTGATCTGGTCTTCCGGGAAGAAGTGATCGTTCTCCGGCAGATGGTCAGCGATGACCTTTTCCAGCGCTTCGAGGTTGTGCCCGTGTTGCGCGGAAATCGGAATGATCTGCGCGTTCGGCAGTTGTTCCTGCAACCAGCTCAGGTGCGGCATGAGCTCGGCTTTGTCTTCGATGCGGTCGGTCTTGTTCAGCGCGACGATCAGCGGGCCGGTCACGTACTGCACGCGCTCGAGAACCATCTGGTCTTCGTCGGTCCACTTGGTGCGGTCAACGACGAAAATCACCACATCGACGTCTTTCAACGCCGCCGAAGCGGTTTTGTTCATGTAACGGTTCAGAGCCTTTTCGCCACCCTTGTGCATGCCGGGGGTGTCGACGTAGATCGCCTGCACGTCACCTTCGGTTTTGATCCCGAGCATGTTGTGGCGGGTGGTCTGCGGCTTGCGCGAGGTGATCGCGAGCTTCTGGCCGAGGATGTGGTTGAGCAGCGTCGACTTACCGACGTTGGGACGGCCGACGATGGCAACATAGCCACAGCGCGTTGCGTTTGTATCAGTCATTGCCATTCTCCACGCCCAGGGCAATCAGTGCTGCAGCGGCCGCTACCTGTTCGGCAATACGACGGCTCACACCCTGACCTCGGCTTTTTTCATTCAGTAAGACAACTTCGCATTCGACGAAGAAGGTTCGGCAGTGCGGCTCGCCCTGGATATCCACCACTTCATAGCGTGGCAGATCGCAACCGCGCGATTGCAGGTGTTCCTGCAGGCGGGTCTTCGGATCCTTGTTGGTATCGACCAGTGTCAGACCTTCGAACTCGCCAGCCAGCCAGGCCAGCACGCGCTCACGCGCCATGTCCATGCCGGCATCGAGGTAGATCGCACCGATCAAGGCTTCGAGGGCATCCGCCAGAATCGATTCGCGACGGAAACCGCCGCTTTTCAACTCGCCGGAACCCAATCGCAGGTAATCACCAAGGTCGAAACCGCGCGCCAGTACGGCCAGCGTCTCACCTTTTACCAAACGTGCGCGCAAACGCGACAATTGGCCTTCGCGGGCCAACGGGAAGCGATCGAACAGCGCCTCGCCAGCAACGAAGTTGAGGATGGCATCACCGAGGAATTCCAGGCGTTCGTTGTTGCGCCCGGCAAAACTGCGGTGCGTGAGGGCCAGCAGCATCAGCTCCTGATCCTTGAAGGTATAACCGAGCTGGCGCTCGAGACGGCTTAGAGAAACGCTCACGGTTTACCCACGCTGAGTTCGTGGCTGGATTCCACTGCCATCGCCGGGATGCGGCGCAGGCCTGGGACAATTAACGCTGTGTTCAAAAATTAAATCCTGGCGATTGCGAAGCCGATTGTGCCGGCTCCAGAAATGCATTCGGCGCTGTGGTCAACAGCGCCGTGTGTGATTACTTGATCAGGCCAACCCGCGAGAAATTCGGCAGGTGACTGAGTTTTGGTTCCGGCCAGCTCATCCAGACCGCGAAGGCCTTGCCGACGATATTCTGGTCGGGAACCATGCCCAGCAGGTCCTTGGGAATGTTCGGGTCATCCCAATAGCGACTGTCGTTCGAGTTGTCGCGGTTGTCGCCCATCATGAAGTAGTGCCCGGCAGGTACTGTCCACGAGCGGTCCGGCGTGGCGCGGTAGCGGCTCATTTCCTTGCGGATCAGATGCTCGGCGGCGCCCAGTTTCTCTTTATACAGTTCGGCACTGCCCAGCGTGCCCGGCTCGGCGCCGACCATCTGCTCGGCAATCGACTCGCCATTCACAAACAGACGCTTGTCGGCGGTGTAACGCACCGTGTCGCCCGGCAGGCCAACCACACGTTTGATGTAGTTGACGTTCGGATCGCTCGGGTAGCGGAACACCATCACATCGCCACGCTGCGGATCACCGACTTCGATGATTTTCTTGTCGATCACCGGCAGACGGATCCCGTAAGAAAACTTGTTCACCAGAATGAAGTCGCCGACGTCCAGGGTCGGCTTCATCGAGCCCGAAGGAATCTGGAACGGTTCCACGAGGAACGAACGCAGCACCAGCACGATGAACAACACCGGGAAGAACGACTTGCCGTATTCGACCAGCAGCGGCTCTTTGTTCAGCTTTTCAACGACCACCCCATCAGGCTGGCTGACGCTGCCTTGATAAGAGGCAATGGCAGCACGCCGACGCGGTGCGAGGATCAACAGATCGAGCAACGCCAACAGGCCGCAGACGAACACGGCGATGACCAGCAACAGCGGGAAATTTAGTGACATAGGACCTAACTATCCAACCTGAGCACGGCAAGGAAGGCTTCTTGTGGAATTTCCACGTTGCCGACCTGCTTCATGCGTTTCTTACCGGCCTTTTGCTTCTCGAGCAGTTTCTTCTTACGGCTGACGTCACCACCGTAGCATTTGGCCAATACGTTCTTTCTGAGTGCCTTGACGGTGGTCCGGGCGACGATCTGACCACCAATGGCGGCCTGAATCGCTACGTCGAACATCTGACGAGGAATCAGTTCTTTCATCTTCTCGGTCAACTGGCGACCTTTGTAGTGCGAGTTGTCACGGTGCACGATCAACGCCAAAGCATCGACCTTGTCGCCGTTGATCAGCACATCCAGTTTCACCAGATTAGCCGATTGGTAACGGTCGAAATGGTAATCCAGCGAAGCATAGCCGCGACTGGTGGATTTGAGACGGTCGAAGAAGTCCAGGACCACTTCGTTCATCGGCAGGTCGTAAGTGACTTGCACCTGATTGCCGAGGAACAGCATGTCGACTTGAACGCCGCGCTTCTCGATGCACAGGGTGATGACGTTACCCAGGTGCTCTTGCGGCACCAGGATGTTGGCCCGCACGATTGGCTCGCGCATGTCTTCGATCGACGACACATCCGGAAGCTTGGAGGGGTTGTCGACGTAAATCGTTTCACCGGTTTTCAGCACCAGCTCGAAAATTACCGTTGGCGCGGTGGTGATCAGGTCCAGGTCGTATTCGCGCTCGAGGCGCTCCTGGATGATCTCCATGTGCAGCATGCCGAGGAAGCCGCAACGGAAGCCGAAGCCCAGTGCGTCGGAGCTTTCCGGGGTGTACTGCAGCGACGAGTCGTTGAGGGTCAGCTTCTGCAGCGCTTCGCGGAAATCTTCGAAGTCGTCGGAGCTGACCGGGAACAGACCGGCGTAAACCTGTGGCTGGATGCGCTTGAAGCCGGGCAGCACTTCAACGTCCGGGGTGGAGCTCAGGGTCAGGGTGTCACCGACCGGTGCACCGTGAATGTCCTTGATGCTGGCGATGATGAAGCCCACTTCGCCGGCCTTCAGGTCAGCAGTAGCGGTGTGCTTGGGGTTGAACACGCCCACGCTGTCGACCAGATGGATCTTGCCGGTGGACTTGACGAGAATCTTGTCGCCCTTCTTCACGCGGCCATGACGCACGCGCACCAGGGAGACAACGCCCAAATAGTTGTCGAACCAGGAATCGATGATCAACGCTTGCAGCGGATCTTCGATGTTGCCGGTCGGCGCAGGAATGGTCTGCACCAGACGCTCGAGCACTTCGTCGACACCCAGGCCGGTCTTGGCACTGCAAGTGACGGCGTCAGTGGCGTCGATGCCGATGATCTTCTCGATCTCGTCCTTGACGCGATCAGGATCGGCCTGTGGCAGGTCGATCTTGTTCAGCACCGGCATGACCTCGAGGCCCTGCTCGATCGCGGTGTAGCAGTTGGCTACGGACTGAGCTTCAACGCCCTGACCGGCATCGACCACCAGCAAGGCACCTTCACACGCGGCCAGGGAACGGCTGACTTCGTAGGTGAAGTCAACGTGGCCCGGGGTGTCAATGAAGTTCAGCTGGTACTTGATGCCGTCTTTGGCGGTGTAATAGAGAGTAACGCTGTGGGCCTTGATGGTGATCCCGCGTTCACGTTCCAGATCCATGGAGTCCAGTACCTGGGCTTCCATTTCACGCTCGGCCAGGCCGCCGCACATCTGGATGAAGCGATCGGCCAGCGTCGACTTGCCATGGTCAATGTGGGCGATGATGGAGAAATTGCGGATATGACTCAAATCACTCACGGATCAACACTCAAAAAGGCTGCAGGCATGGCCCGCCGAAAAATAGCCGGGAATTGTACCTGATACACGGCGCAAGCGTCACGTTCGCCTGTCACCCGGATTGCATGCAAAAACGCCCCGATCTGTCGATCGAGGCGTTTTCGAGGTTTAAAGCACAGGTCAATCGCCTGTCATCAACCGGCTCTGCGCAGCAGCCAGACCCCCGCCAGCGCACAAACACCGGCCGGCACCAGCACCGCGAACAGCGGCGAGAAACCGAACACAAGGCTCGAAGGGCCGAGCAAATCCTGGACGATACGGAAGGTAAAGCCCACCAGCACGCCGGTGAACACGCGCTGACCGAGGGTCACCGAGCGCAGCGGTCCGAAGATGAAGGAGATCGCCATCAGCACCAGTGCGGCAGTCACCAGCGGTTGCAACACCTTGACCCAAAATGCCAGCCAGTAGCGGCCGTTGCTCAGGCCCTGCTCGGACAGATAGTGGATGTAACCCCACAGACCGCTGATCGACAACGATTCGGGGGCCATGACCACAGTGCTAAGCAGTTGCGGGCTCAACGCCACGTCCCATTGCTCGCTCGGGACATTGACGACTTCAGTGCTGCGCTCATGAAACAGCGTGGTGGCAACGTCAGTGAGCTGCCACTTATTGCCGTCGAACTCGGCCTTCTTGGCGAAGCTTGAGCTCAGCAGATGGCGCTCCTTGTCGAAGTGATAGCGAGTCACGCCATACAGCAGGCCGTTGGGTTGCACGGCGTTGATGTGGATAAACTCTTCACCCTGGCGGTGCCACATACCGTGCTTGGCGCTTTGCGCGTCGCCGCTGCCCTGCGCCAGCGAGCGATTGGCCTGCGCCATGCTTTCAGTTGCCGGAGCAACGTACTCGCCGATCAGCACACCGGCCAGCATCAGCACCAGCATTGGCTTCATGACGGCCCAGACGATCCGGCCGATGGACACGCCAGCGGCGCGCATGACCGTCAGCTCACTGCTGCTGGCCAGACTGCCGAGACCGATCAGGCAACCGATCAACGCGGCCATCGGCAGCATTTCATAGAGACGGCGCGGCGCGGTCAGCAACACGAAGCTCAGCACATCCACAAGGGTGTAGGTGTCGCTGACGTCACCCATTTCATCAATGAACGCGAACAGCGTTGCCAGACCGAGAATGATTGCCAGCACGGCGATGATCGCCATGAACACACTGCTGCCGATGTAGCGGTCGAGTTTAACCACGGGCCACCTCCAGCGCTGCGGAGCGACGGCTGGCCATCTTCAGACGCAGCGGCTCCCAATAGAGCAGGCCGAGACCGATCAACAGGAAGATCGCGTGCACCCACCACAGGCCCAGGGCCGGCGGGATTTTGCCTTTTTCAAGGGCGCCGCGGGCGGCAATCAGGATGGTCAGGTAAGCCATATAAAGAAGAATCGCCGGCAGCAGCTTGAGGAAACGCCCTTGGCGCGGATTGACTCGCGACAGCGGCACCGCCATCAGGGTCACGATAAATACCAGCAGCGGCAGGGACAAACGCCATTGCAGCTCGGTTTTGGAGCGGATGTCATCGCTGCCCAGAAGAGCCGAGGTTGGCATGGCGTCACGGTCGGTGACTTCTTCGCTGACGTCCGGCTTGGGTAGCAGCACGCCGTAGGTTTCGTAATGAATGGCACGGTAGTCGGCCTGACCCGGGCTGCCGTCATAGCGATAGCCGTTATCGAGGATCAGATAGCGGTTACCGTCGGGACGCGCTTCCTGACGGCCCTTTTCGGCCACCAGCACGGAAATCCCGCGATCCTTTTGATCGGCACCGAGGTTTTTCTGTGAAATGAATACGCTGCCCAGATTGACGCGATCGTCGCTCAACGTCTCGGTGTAAGTCACTCGAGTGCCGTCACGCAAGGCCTGGAAGCGACCCGGTTCGAGGGTGTCGAATTCGGTCAGGGCGTCCTGCTTGTTCAGCAGCAACTGGAACTGGTTGGCGCCTTGCGGGGCCAGCCCCAGGCTCAGCCACGCCACGACCAGCGCGACCAGCGTCGCCGGAAACAAGGTCATGCGAAACAGCTTCTGCTGGCTCATGCCGGTGGCCGACAGCACGGTCATCTCGCTTTCGAGATACAGGCGACCGTAGGCCAGCAGGATGCCAAGGAACAGGCCCAGCGGCAGAATCAGTTGCAGGAAACCCGGCAGGCGATAGCCCATGATCAGGAACAGCGAGCCCGGATCGAGCTGACCGGCTGCGGCCTGAGCGAGGTATTTGATGAAGCGACCGCTCATGATGATGACCAGCAGCACGGCACTCACGGCGCTGAGGGTCAACAGGACTTCGCGGGACAGATAACGGAAGACGATCAAACCAGACACTCCAGGGTTGTCAGGCTAAGGCGGCCAAACAAGCAAACACATCGACCGGCCCGCAACGCAGAGCCGTCGAAAAAAGATGCGGCATTATCCTGTGATTGGGGGCGCCTGTCACTGCGCACACTCATCCATGTCTGTAATCCTTTGCAGATCGTACAACCTAGGGGGCGTTCTCAATTAGTTTTCACACCGCGCCGGGTCTGCTGTTGTGCAGGGCAAGGCGCGAGAAGCGTGGTTTGGTCATTTCAAATAAGCTTCGAGCAACGCAGCCCTGCACAACAGCAGGCACGGCCCTTCGGGTTGTGCCTTAAAGCCGGCCAGTCTGCGTTGCAGGCCTTGGAAAGGGAACAACCATTCCCAGCGGCCTGCGCCTTGCCTGGCTGGCTTTAAGGCGACAACGCGGTGTGAAAACTAATTGAGAACGCCCCCTAGGGTTGTCAGGCGCGGGGAGCGAGGTTCAAACTGCGGCCCTTGTCGCAGGCTTTGGCCTGCGCCTCTTCTATCTATAAGCAGGCGTCTGCGGCCTCCGTCGAACGCCTGCGTGTTGACCATTCATTCAGGGATCCGGACATGGAACTGGTTGTAAAAAGCGTTAGCCCAGAAACGTTGAAAACCGCCACCCTGGTGGTTGCCGTCGGCGAAGGCCGCAAACTCGGCGCCGCCGCCAGACAGGTCGACGAACTGAGCGGTGGTGCAATCAGCGCCCTGCTCAAGCGTGGCGATCTGGCCGGCAAGGTTGGCCAGAGCCTGTTGCTGCACAGCCTGCCGAACCTGAAAGCCGAGCGCGTGCTGCTGGTCGGCGTGGGCAAGGATGAGGAACTGGGCGACCGTCCGTTCCGCAAAATCGTGGCCGGCATCCTCAACACCCTGAAGGGGCTGGGCGGCAGCGACGCCGTGCTGGCGCTGGATGAAGTTATTGTTAAAAACCGTGACAGCTACGGCAAAACCCGTCTGCTGGCAGAAACCCTGGTCGATGGCGAATATACCTTTGACCAGTTCAAAAGCCAGAAAGCCGAACCACGCGCCCTGAAGAAAATCACCCTGCTGACCATCAAGGCTGCCCAAGCCGAAGTGCAACGCGCCGTGAACCACGCGACCGCGATTGCCAATGGCATGGCCTTCACCCGCGATCTGGGCAACCTGCCGCCGAACATCTGCCACCCGACGTTCCTCGGTGAACAAGCCAAGAACCTGGGTAAAGAGTTCAAGGATCTGAAAGTCGAAGTCCTCGACGAGAAAAAAATCAAATCCCTTGGCATGGGTTCGTTCTACGCCGTTGGCCAGGGCAGCGAGCAACCGCCGCGCCTGATCGTCATGCAATACAACGGTGGCAAGAAATCCGAGAAGCCGTACGCCCTGGTCGGTAAAGGCATCACCTTCGACACTGGCGGCATCAGCCTGAAACCGGGCGCCGGCATGGACGAAATGAAATATGACATGGGCGGCGCCGCCTCCGTGTTCGGCACCCTGCGCGCCGTGCTTGAGCTGAAACTGCCGATCAACCTGGTGTGCATCCTCGCCTGCGCCGAGAACATGCCGAGCGGCAACGCGACCCGTCCGGGCGACATCGTTACCACCATGAGCGGCCAGACTGTGGAAATCCTCAACACCGACGCCGAAGGCCGTCTGGTGCTGTGCGATGCGCTGACCTACTCCGAGCGCTTCAAGCCACAAGCGGTGATCGACATCGCCACCCTGACCGGCGCTTGCGTCGTTGCTCTGGGCGCGCACACCTCGGGTCTGCTGGGCAACAACGACGAACTGATCGACCAACTGCTCAGCGCTGGTAAAGCCGCTGACGACCGCGCCTGGCAATTGCCATTGTTCGACGAGTACCAGGAGCAACTGGACAGCCCATTCGCCGACATCGCCAACATTGGCGGGCCGAAAGCCGGCACCATCACCGCCGCCTGCTTCCTGTCGCGTTTCACCAAAAACCTCAACTGGGCGCACCTGGACATCGCCGGCACCGCGTGGACCAGCGGCGGCAAGGACAAAGGCGCAACCGGTCGTCCGGTGCCTCTGCTGACCCAGTACCTGCTGGATCGCGCCAAAGCCTGAACCCGCTGACGAGCGGCGCCACTTTCGGGTGACGCCGCTTGCTGCTCTGGAACCGCAATGACCAAAGTCGACTTCTATATCCTGCCCAGCGCCGATCCTTCGGCTCGCCTGGACTTTGCCTGCAAGCTCACCGAGAAAGCCTGGCGCATGGGCCGCCGCATCTACCTGCATTGCAGCGACGCGGCTCAGCGCGATGACCTCGATGCACGACTGTGGACGTTCAAGGGCGAAACGTTCGTGCCGCATGGCCCGGCCGACAGCGAACCGGACGGTCTGATTGTGTTGGGATTGGGTGATGACTGCGGTCAGCATCAGGATTTGCTGGTCAACCTCGACCTGAAAGTCCCGGCCTTCGCCAGCAAATTCGCCCGCGTGGCGGAAGTGGTGGTCGAAGATCCGACGATTCGGGCGGCCGCGCGGGAGAGTTTCCGTTTCTACCGCGAACAGGGCTATCCTCTGCAAGATCACCGTTTACAGCGACTCTGAGCATTCCAATGGACACTCCGAAACCGCAACAAAAGTCCGCACACCTGTTGGATGATCTTGAATCGATCCGCCAGTTGCTCGGCGATGACAACCTGCAACCGCCACTGCTGACCGATACGGTCGATGACGGTGAACAGGAACAGGAACAGATTCCGATGCTGTTCGATTCGGTCGGCAACGAGCCGGCAGCCGTCGAACCGCCTCCCGCGCCAGCCCCGACACCCGCAGCGCCAGCGGCGGCACCTGTGAATAAAGGCCCGGACGCCCTGCTCCACCTCGACAGCGAACTGCGCGCCGCCGCGCAATTGATCATGCAAGACGTGATTGACGACTTCGCCCCGCACATCGAAACCGAAATCAAACGCCGCCTCGATGCGCGCATGGAACGGCTCCTCAGCCAGTACGAATAACGCGCACCGTGTAGGAGCTGCCGCAGGCTGCGATCTTTTGACCTTTGTTTTTTAAAGACAAGATCAAAAGATCGCAGCCTTCGGCAGCTCCTACATTTAGATCTCCATCCGGCCCGCCCCGCTCGCCCTCGGCCCCATGCCCCGCTATACTCGTCGGCTTTTCCTGAATTAATGCCAATAGGGTCCCGCCGCGCATGGATAAGACCTACCAGCCGCACGCCATTGAAACTTCCTGGTACAACACCTGGGAGTCCGAGAACTACTTCGCCCCGCAAGGCGCGGGCGACTCCTACACCATCATGATCCCGCCGCCGAACGTCACCGGCAGCCTGCACATGGGTCACGGTTTCAACAACGCGATCATGGACGCCCTGATCCGTTTCCGCCGCATGCAGGGTCGCAACACCCTGTGGCAGCCGGGCACCGACCACGCCGGTATCGCCACGCAAATGCTGGTGGAGCGTCAACTCGAAGCCCAGGGCCAGAATCGCCACGATCTGGGCCGCGAAAAATTCCTCGAGAAAGTCTGGGAGTGGAAGGATCAGTCCGGCGGCAACATCAGCCGTCAGATCCGCCGCCTCGGCTCATCCGTTGACTGGAGCCGCGAGCGCTTCACCATGGACGACGGCCTCTCGGAAGCGGTTAAAGAAGCGTTTGTGCGCCTGCACGAAGACGGTCTGATTTACCGCGGCAAGCGTCTGGTCAACTGGGACACCAAACTGCACACGGCGATTTCCGACCTCGAAGTGGAAAACCACGACGAGAAGGGTTTCCTGTGGAACCTGAAGTACCCGCTGGCCGACGGCGCGAAAACCGCTGAAGGCAACGACTTCCTGATCGTCGCGACCACCCGTCCGGAAACCATGCTCGGCGACTCCGCCGTCGCGGTGAACCCGAACGATGAGCGCTACAAATCCCTGATCGGCAAGTTTGTCGAGCTGCCGCTGGTTGGCCGCCGCATCCCGATCATCGCCGACGATTACTGCGATCCTGAATTCGGCACCGGTTGCGTGAAAATCACCCCGGCCCACGATTTCAACGACTACGAAGTCGGCAAGCGCCACAACCTGCCGCTGCTGAACATCTTCGACAAGAACGCCAATGTGCTGCCGGCAGCTCAGGTGTTCAACCTCGACGGCACACTGAACGACAGCATCGATGGCGCGATTCCGGCTGAATACGCCGGCCTTGAGCGTTTCGAAGCGCGCAAGCAGATCGTTGCCGCATTCGATGCCGCCGGCCTGCTGGTCAGCGTCAACGACCACGGTCTTAAAGTGCCGAAAGGCGACCGCTCCGGCACCATCATCGAGCCGTGGCTGACCGACCAGTGGTACGTGTCGACCAAACCTTTGGCCGAGCCTGCGATTGCTGCCGTTGAAGACGGCCGTATCCAGTTCGTGCCGAAGCAGTACGAAAACATGTACTTCTCGTGGATGCGCGACATCCAGGACTGGTGCATCAGCCGTCAGCTGTGGTGGGGCCACCGGATTCCGGCCTGGTATGACGAGTCGGGCAAGGTCTACGTCGGTCGCGACGAAGCCGAAGTGCGGGCCAAGCACAACCTCGGCCCGGACGTGGCGCTGCAACAAGACAACGACGTACTCGACACCTGGTTCAGTTCCGGCCTGTGGACGTTCTCCACGCTGGGCTGGCCTGAGCAGACCGAGTTCCTGAAGAAATTCCACTCCACCGACGTACTGGTGACGGGCTTCGACATCATTTTCTTCTGGGTTGCCCGGATGATCATGCTGACCATGCACCTGATCAAGAACGAGGACGGCACCCCGCAGGTGCCGTTCAAGACCGTTTATGTGCACGGTCTGGTGCGCGATGGCCAGGGCCAGAAGATGTCCAAGTCCAAGGGCAACGTCCTTGACCCGCTGGACATCATCGACGGTATCGAGCTGGAAGAACTGGTGCAGAAACGCACCTCTGGCCTGATGCAGCCGAAACTGGCGAAGAAGATCGAGAAGCAGACCCGCGACGAGTTCGCCGACGGCATCGCAAGCTACGGCACCGACGCCCTGCGCTTCACCTTCTGCTCGCTGGCTTCGACCGGTCGCGACATCAAGTTCGACATGGGCCGCGTCGAAGGCTATCGCAACTTCTGCAACAAGATCTGGAACGCCGCGCGTTATGTTCTGGACAAGGGCGAAGACTGCGGCCAGAACGGCGAAGCCTACGAGCTGTCGCTGGCGGATCGCTGGATCATCTCGCAACTGCAACGCACTGAAGCCGAAGTGACCCGTCAACTCGACCAGTTCCGTTTCGACCTCGCCGCGCAAGCGCTGTACGAGTTCATCTGGAACCAGTACTGCGACTGGTACCTGGAACTGTCCAAGCCTGTGCTGTGGGACGAGAACGCGCCGGTTGAGCGTCAGCGCGGCACTCGCCGTACGCTGGTTCGCGTACTGGAAGTGGCACTACGCCTGGCGCATCCGTTCATGCCGTTCATCACTGAAGAAATCTGGCAGCGCATTGCGCCGCTGGCCGGCATTCAGGGCAAGACGATCATGCTGCAAGCGTGGCCAGTGGCCAACGAAGAGCGCATTGATCCGGCCGCCGAAGACGATATCGAATGGCTCAAGGAACTGATGCTCGGCACGCGTAACATCCGTGGCGAAATGAACATCGGCCCGGGCAAGCCACTGCCGATCTACCTGAAGAACGTCAGCGCTGAAGACCAGCGCCGTCTGACCGAGAACGAAGCGCTGCTGAAGAAGCTGGCGCGTCTGGAATCGATCACCGTTCTGGCGGCTGGCGAAGAAGCACCGTTGTCCGCTACCGCTCTGGTTGGCGAGATGGAAGTGCTGGTGCCGATGGCCGGCCTGATCGACAAGGGCGCTGAGCTCGCGCGTCTGGACAAGGAAATCCTGCGTCTGCAGGGCGAAGTCCAGCGCGTTGGCGGCAAACTGTCCAACGCCGGTTTCGTCGACAAGGCCCCGGCCGAAGTCATCGAAAAGGAACGCGCCAAACTGGCCGAGGCTGAACAAGCCCTGGGCAAACTGGCCGAGCAGCATGCGCGGATTGCCAGCCTGTAACGGCAAATCGCATTGAAAAGGCGCGCCACCCGATTGGGTGACGCGCCTTTTTATTGCCTACCTTCCTTCATCCACTGCCAATCCCTGTGGGAGCGAGCTTGCTCGCGAAGAGGCCGTGTCAGGCGAAAGTGATGTTGACTGAGAGGACGCTTTCGCGAGCAAGCTCGCTCCCACAGAGATCGGTGGTGTTGCTGATATTGAGTTCGCAGCGGCTGGATGTGGGACAATACCCGCCACTTTCAGCCATACCCGAATCGACCACGCCCATGAACGCCCCCCGCACCCCAAAACCTGCGCGCAAGAAGCCTGACTCCGCGACCCCGGCCAAGAGCGTCGAGCCGCGTGAAAAGGCCAGCCTGCACCCGCGCAATCGCCATCAGGGTCGTTACGACTTCCCGGCGCTGATCAAAACCACGCCGGAACTGGCGAAGTTCGTGATCACCAACCCGTACGGCAAGGAAAGCATCGACTTCGCCAGCCCCGATGCGGTGCGCGTGTTCAACCGGGCGCTGCTCAAGTCGTTTTATGGCATCCAGCATTGGGACATCCCGGCAGACTACCTCTGCCCACCTGTGCCGGGTCGTGCCGATTACGTGCACTTCCTTGCGGATTTGCTGGCGAGCATGAACGACGGCAAGGTGCCACGCGGCGCGATCGTCAACGTGCTGGACATCGGCATGGGCGCCAACTGCGTGTATCCGCTGATCGGTAACAGCGAATACCGTTGGCACTTCCTCGGTTCGGAGATCGACCCGACGGCCGTGGCTGCTGCCAAGGCCATCGTTCAGTCCAACGACCTGAGCAAGGTCATCCAGCTGCGCCAACAGGAAAACCGCAAGCACATCCTGATTGGCTTGCTGGAGCCAGGTGAGCGTTTCGACCTGACCATGTGCAACCCGCCGTTCCACGCCTCGATGGACGAAGCGACCAAGGGCAGCGAGCGCAAGTGGCGCGCACTGGGCCGTGCCGACCCGAAACGCAAACTGCCGGTGCTGAACTTCGGTGGCCAGTCGGCGGAGCTGTGGTGTGAAGGCGGCGAAGCGCGTTTCGTGACGCAACTGATCGCCGAGAGCGCGAACTTCCAGCACAAAGTGCTGTGGTTCAGCACACTGGTGTCGAAAGCCTCGAACCTGCCCGCGATCGAAACCGCACTGAAAAAGGCCGGCGTGCTGGAAAGCCAGGTGGTGGAGATGTCGCAAGGGCAGAAGCAGAGCCGCTTTGTGGCCTGGACGTTCCAGACCAAGTCCGAGCAGCAGATCTGGCGCCGCGAGCGCTGGGTTCGCTAACCCCGCTCGGCCCCCTGTAGGAGCTGCGGCACGCTGCGATCTTTTGATCTTGATTGATTTTCAAACACAAAATCAAAAGATCGCAGCGTGCCGCAGCTCCTACAGTGGTAACGCGTCAAATCGCAGACACAAAAAAACCGTGCCCGGATCGCTCCGGAGCACGGTTTTTTTATCGCTGCGTCTTACTTGTTCACAGCGTCGGTCAGGCCTTTGGCCACAACCAGCTTGATCACTTTCTTTGCAGGGATTTCGATGGCAGCGCCAGTCGAAGGGTTACGGCCAGTGCGGGCAGGACGCTCGGTCACTTTCAGCTTGCCGATACCTGGCAAGGTGATTTCGCCGCCGTTTTCCAGCTGATCGGCAACGATTTGGCCCAGTTGGTCCAGAGCGTTACGCGCGGTGGTTTTCGGCGCGTCGATAGCTTCAGCGATGTCGGCGATCAGTTGGTCTTTAGTAAGAGCCATGTAGTGTTCCTTCCCTATCAAATTCATATGGATTGCAGAGTGCAGTGTCAGCCATCGAGCCCGATCTTCTGGATCTGGCACCCTCGGCGATAACCACGACGAGTCGGGTTATAGATACCGAAATCAGGGTTTGGTTCGACCTGACAAATGCTGATTGCACGCTTAACGCAGTGACTTCGCGTAAGACCGGGCAAAACTAGCACAGAGACGGGGAAATATCCGCCTCTAGCTACCCATTTGGTCAGCTTTATTGCTCTAAATCGGTAAAAAACTGCATATGCGTCAGTGCGCGCCCCGGTTTTGCCCTACAACCCGCGCCAAAACCAATGGTTGCGGTACACTGGGCGCTTTTTCGGGGGAGCCTGCCCTCCTCCCTTCCAACAGCCGAGAAGCCCATGCCGATCCGTCATTGCATCGTCCACCTGATCGACAAAAAACCCGACGGCACGCCCGCAGTTCTGCACGCCCGTGACACGGAACTGGCCGAGTCTGCAGCCATCGAAAACATGCTCGCCGACCTCAACGAGAGCTATAACGCCAAACAGGGCAAAGCCTGGGGCCTGTTTCATCCAGAGTCCGGCGCATTCCCGTTCAGCGGCTGGCTGAAGGAATACATGGAAGGCGGCAAGGATTTCACCGCGTTCAGCAAAGTCGCGGTCGAGCACCTGCAAAAGTTGATGGAGGAATCGAACCTGTCCGTCGGCGGCCATGTGCTGTTCGCTCACTATCAGCAAGGCATGACCGATTACCTGGCGATCGCCCTGCTGCACCACAGCGAAGGCGTGGCGGTGACTGACGAGCTGGACGTGACCCCGTCGCGCCACCTCGACCTCGGCCAGTTGCACCTGGCGGCGCGCATCAACGTCTCCGAGTGGCAGAACAACAAGCAGTCCAAGCAGTACATCTCGTTCATCAAGGGCAAGAACGGCAAAAAGGTCTCGGAATACTTCCGCGACTTCATCGGCTGCCAGGAAGGTGTCGACGGGCCGGGCGAGACGCGCACGCTGCTCAAGGCGTTCAGCGACTTCGTGGAAAGCGAAGACCTGCCGGAAGAATCCGCCCGCGAGAAGACCAAGACGTTGGTCGACTACGCCAGCAGCCAGGCCAAACTCGGCGAGCCAATGGGCCTGGAAGAACTCTCCGAGCTGATCGATGAAGAGCGTCCGAAAGCCTTTTACGATCACATTCGCAACAAGGACTACGGTCTGTCGCCAGAGATTCCGGCGGACAAACGCACCTTGAATCAATTTCGCCGCTTCACCGGCCGCGCCGAGGGCCTTTCGATCAGCTTTGAAGCGCACCTGTTGGGCTCGAAGATCGAATACGACGAAGAAGCTGGCACCCTGGTGATCAAAGGCCTGCCAACCTCGCTCACCGATCAGCTGAAGCGCCGTAACTGATGCTCGGCAATGTGCTGAAGAAGGTCGCGCTGGTTCTGCTGGTGGTCGTGGTTTATCAGAACTGGGGCAAGATCGAGCGGGTGTTCAATCCGTCGCAGATGGTTGCAGAGCAGACCCGGGCGCAGGCCAATGTCGTGCTTTACGCCACCGACTGGTGCGGCTACTGCAAGCAGACCAAGCGCTTTCTCGACAGCAAGGGGATTCCCTTCAAGGAGTTCGATATCGAGAAGGATGCCGAGGCACGCAAGGCGTACGAGGCATTGGGTGGGCGCGGGATTCCGTTGATCGACGTCAACGGCACGCTGATTCGCGGATTCGACCCGGACGAAATCCTCGCCGCCCTGAAATAACCTGTAGGAGTGAGCCTGCTCGCGATAGCGGTGTGTCAGTCGATAAATCCGCCGATTGACACACCGCTATCGCGAGCAGGCTCACTCCTACAAAGTTTTGCATCAGACTTGAGAGATCAGCGTGCTTCGATACGGAAGCCGAATCGCGGGAAGTGCACATGCACCACACCGCCACGCTCGTCTTCACGACGAATGATCAGCTCTTCGCTGCCGGCAAACAGCAGCTCACCCACCACCGGATCAACGCCGTAATCGGTCGCCGAGATTGCCACCTGCTGGCCAGTCTTGAAGCCGTTCGGATCAACAAACTGCTCATCCCGCAATGCCGCCGGTGTCGCGCTGCGTGCCACCTCAAGCGCCTCTTCCGACGTCATCGCACTGGCTGCGCCATGGCCAAAGCCCAATACTCGGCCCAACCAAGCCGAAACTGCCGGATACTCATCCACCAGTGGAGCCGTGACATGCGTGGCTTTCAGGAACCACATGGGATGCGCCAGTGCAAAGTCGGCAATCGACGGCTCGCCGAACAGGAAGTCGCCCTGCTCGCGCTGCAACTGCTGCTCCAGCCGCGCCATGATCGTCGGCCACTGATGCTTGGCTTGTTCGGCAGACAAACGCGTGGCGCTGCCACCACTGAACAGACCGGCGCGGTCGGCAATAAAAGCTTTGATCGCTTCCGGCGGCAACTTGGCGAAACGCACCGCCACCGATTCCGGCTGAAACACCAGGCTCACCGCATGCTGGAACACCACTGAATCAGCCCACGCGGCAAAACTGGCAGCGGTAAATTCCTGACCTTCGGGGAAGAACGCCGGCAACGCCTTTTCCTGCTCCAGACGACGGGCGATCAGCGAAGTGTCGCAATAGATGTCGGCACCGATCTGCAATACAGGTGTCTTGCGGTAGCCACCGGTCAGGGCGGTCAGATCCGGTTTCGGCATCACCGGCGAGATGTGCACCGAGCGCCACGACAAGCCTTTGAAACCCAGCAGCAGGCGGGCCTTCTCGGCAAATGGAGAGGTCGGGTAATGATGCAGAATCAACTCGGACATGCTCGGCTCCGCCGCTCAGATAGTGAGCCAGCAGCTTAGCGTGCATTTGCTTAGCAGCCTACAGATCTGGCTGATGGGAACTGATCAGTCAGATTGATAAGACGCGACCAGGCATTCCTTGGCGCTCTTTCTGAGTTTTTTGATCAGGCGTTCTTGACGCAGTGCATCGCTCTTATCGCGGCACAGCTCGGTATAAACCAGCGCCATCGCCGGGCTGGAGAGGAAGAACCGCGCGCCTTTGCCGCTTTGATGTTTGGCGAAACGGCGCACCGGATCGTCGCTGATCCCGCAATACAAAGAGCCATTGGCTGCGCGAACGAGATAGACGAACCAGGACTTGCTCACTGGTTCGGCAGCGTCGACGGATTTTTCGCTAAGGCTGGTCACTTCGGGATCAAGACGTGTAGGAAACAGGCGGCGATCTTATCAGCGACCGGCCTGAAATGCCTTCAGTCCCTTCAGCGCCTGAGCGCGTACGGCGTTGCGCACCAGCGGCGTCCAGCCGAGCAGAAGGCCTTTGAAACCAAGGGCCTGACGCGACCAGCGCCACAGATCGAAGTGATCGTGGTGCTCGCAGATCTTGCCGTCACGGAAGACGAAACGGGCCTGGATATCGTTGATGACGATGTTGCCGGTCTGGCTGAACAGGTAGGTCGCGATCCAATGTGCGCCGCCGCTGCGCTCGTCGGCGCGGACGTTGTCGAAGGTCAGCGAGAAGTCTTTGGCGCGGGTGGTGAGCATGCGCCACATGTCGCCGGCATCGCGCCCGCGCAGTTCGCCGAAGGCCGGATCGCTGAACACCACGTCGTCGGTGTAGCAGGCGGCCATGGCTTCGGCATCGAGGCGCTGGAAGGCCTGGTAGAAGCGGGTAATCAACGCTGCGTGGGCTTCACTCATGGGCAAACTCCAAATTAGGTACAGAGTGCCAGCACGATAATCCGCAATGCGCAGAAACACTATCGGCATTCGCCCAGCGAATACCACGCAAGATCTTCAAGGCGCCCCAAAAAACTGTGGGAGCGAGCTTGCTCGCGAAGAGGCCGGCACATTCAGCATGATCTGTGCCTGAACCACCGTCTTCGCGAGCAAGCTCGCTCCCACATTGGATATCACTGCCCCCAAAAAAGGGTTACGCGTCAGATTCTTTCGCTTTGCACTTGCACGTACAGCGCACGCCCGGCGCCAAGGCCGGCGATGATCGCGCCGGTGCCAATGATGCCAAAGATCCAGCCCACAGCATTCCAGCCACCCGTCCAGTCATGCACCACACCCACGGCGAACGGTCCCATCGACGCCAGCGTATAGCCGAAGCCCTGAGACATGCTCGACAGGTTCGCCGCGACATGGGAATCGCGCGAACGCAGCACGATCAACGTCAGCGCCAGACTGAACGTACCGCCCTGCCCCAGCCCCAGCAGAATCGCCCAGCCCCACAGGCCCTCGATCGGCGCGTACAGGCAGCCGAACAGACCGCTAAGGGTCAGCGCCATGACCACCACGATTGCCAGACGCTGATCCTTGCCACGGGTCGCCAGCCACGGCGCGGCCAGAGAACTGGCAAGTTGAATAATCACCGAACCGGACAACACCAGACCGGCCTGGGTTGGCGTCAGGCCACGACCGATCAGGATCGACGGCAACCAGCCGAAGACGATATAGGCCAGCGAAGACTGCAGGCCCATGTACAAGGTCACCTGCCAGGCCAGCGGATCACGCAGCAGACCGCGCACGCGATAGGCGACGTTGTGCGCGCCATGCTTTTGCCCGACTTGCGGCAGCCAGAACACCGCCGCCACCAAAGCTGGAATCACCCAAAAGCCCAGGCCCATCGCCCAACTGCCACCAAAATGCTCGCTTAACGGCACGCTGGAACCGGCCGCCATCGCCGCGCCCAGACACAGGGCCATGGTGTAGACGCCAGTCATGGTGCCGGCATGTTTGGCGAAATCGCGTTTGACGATGCCCGGCAAAAGCACGCCGACGATGCCGATGCTCGCGCCGCCCAATACGCTGCCAGCGAACAATCCGATCTCGCCAAAGTTGCTGCGCAAAATGATCCCGCCAGCCAGTGTCAGCAGGATCCCCAGCACCACCCGTTCAGCGCCAAAACGCCGTGCCAGAATCGGCGCCAGCGGTGCGAACAAACCGAGGCAGAGCACCGGCAGTGTGGTCAGCAAACCGGCCTGAGCCGCCGACAAGCCAAGGCTTTTCGACACATCGCTGAGCAGCGGCGCCATGCTCGACAGCGCCGGGCGCAAATTCAGCGCGACCAGAATCAAGCCGAGCAGCAACAACCACGGCCGGCGCACCAGCGGATGGCTTTGTTGCACTTGCTCGTCGTCAGCCTCGGCGTCGATCAGCAGCTCTTCAAGTTCTGCCGTACGTTTGGGGGTTGTGGATATCTCACTGCGGGACATGGATTTCTCGGTTTCAAGGTTCATTGATCAACTGTCTCGACAAGGCTTTGGCCCGTTCCGGGTCGCGTTGCTCGACCGCATCAAGCAACTCGATGTGCAGGTCGAACACTTCCTGACGGCGCGGGACGATGTTCAGGGTCTGGCGCAATTGCGCGCCGACGATGCTGGAAAAATAGCGATACAACTCGCTGAGGGTCGGGTTGTGCGCGGCGTCGACCAGACGGCGGTGGAACACCAGATCGCAGGCGATGTAGGTGTCGAGGTCGCCGTGATAGTGGCTGCCGCTGGTGCCGAGCGCGTCGCGCAATGCGACGAGGTCTTCGTCGGTGCGGCGCAATGCTGCCAGGCCGATGGCCTCGACTTCGAGGATGTGCCGGGTTTCCCGTGCCTGTTCCAGCGAGCATTGCGACAGCGCTTTCAGGGTATCCATCGGATCAACCACTGCGCGCAGGTAACTGCCGTCGCCCTGACGAATCTCGATCAGCCCGGAAAACGCCAACACGCGCATGGCTTCACGCACGGTGTTGCGGCTGATGCCCAGCTCGGCGCAGAGCTCGGGTTCGGTCGGCAATCGCTCGCCGACCTGCCAGGCACCGCTGTTGATGCGCTGACGAAGTTGATCCAGGGCCTGATCGACCAGGGATCGTTTGATGAGTGGAGAAATGTCTGACATAGGATTCGCCCTTTCATCCAATCATCGGATGAATTTTCTGACATGTTAGTCAGACCCGTGTAGGACGGCAACCACCTAGGGTCAATCGGAGACACATGGAGCGGCATTTTCGATTGGTCAAAATTACCCTTTAAGGGTAATTTCAGGGACAGGGTTTTGGTTTCTTATGGAAAAGAACACACCCCATTATGAGCTGGCGGTAATCAAGGCTGAGGTGAGGCGGTTAGGTCAAAAAGCGTTCACCAAAGCTTCGGTCAAATCAGCGGAGAAGCTCGGCTTCAACCTCAGCGAAATGCTAGAGATCGTTTTCGAGCTACAAACCAGGATGTTGTACAAATCGATGACTACTTATGACGATCATCGAATCTGGCAAGACGTGTATCACATCAATTCACGAGATCAGGAGATTTACGTCAAGGTGACCTACCGCCCCGGCGGCAGCCCACCGGTAATCTCCTTCAAGGAGAAAAACCCATGAAAACCCAGCAATGTGTCAGCTGCGGTGCACGTGAGGGAATGAGGCATTTCCAGGGTCGCGGAGAAACCCTGAGTGTCAAAGGCATGGAGCGCCGTGTAGACGATCTATCTGGTTGGGAGTGCCAGAAGTGCGGTGAAGTGGAATGGGATTTCGACACCGATAGTGCTGAGCGTTATTGTAATGCCGGTGACGAGTTGGTTCTCGCTGGCAGACAAATGATCGGCGCCGAGATGAAACGTATTCGACGCAAACTGCACCTGACGCAGAAAGAGACGGTGCAACTGCTCTCTGGTGGCGGGCATAACGCATTCTCTCGCTACGAACGCGGCGAGTTACTTCCACCCAAAGCATTGGTGCTGCTGATGCGTCTATTGGATCGTCATCCCTACATGCTCGTCGATATCCAGAGCTTGGCTGAAGGCGCAGACCTGCGAGGTTTCACCCACACCGTGCACAAGGAACACGAAACCCTCACCGTTTCCTGACTCCAAAAAACAAACCCGGCACAAGGCCGGGTTCGTTTTACCCACAAACCATCAATGCAAAATCTGACTCAAGAACAACTTCGTCCGCTCATTCTGCGGATTATCGAAGAAGTCATTCGGCGCCGCCTGTTCAACGATCTCACCCTTGTCCATGAAGATCACACGGTTGGCCACGGTACGGGCAAAGCCCATCTCGTGGGTCACGCAGAGCATGGTCATGCCGTCTTCAGCCAGACCGATCATGGTGTCGAGTACTTCCTTCACCATCTCCGGATCGAGCGCTGAAGTCGGTTCATCGAACAGCATGATTTTCGGCTTCATGCACAGGGCGCGGGCGATCGCCACACGCTGTTGCTGACCACCGGACAGTTGCCCCGGGAATTTATGCGCCTGCTCCGGAATGCGTACGCGTTCCAGGTAATGCATGGCGATTTCCTCGGCCTTGCGCTTGGGCATCTTGCGCACCCACATCGGGGCCAGGGTGCAGTTCTGCAAAATGGTCAGGTGCGGGAACAGGTTGAAGTGCTGGAACACCATGCCGACTTCACGGCGGATCGCTTCGATCTGTTTGAGGTCGTTGGTCAGTTCCACGCCGTCGACGACGATGCGGCCCTGCTGGTGCTCTTCCAGACGATTGAGGCAACGGATCGTCGTCGATTTGCCGGACCCCGACGGGCCGCACAGGACGATACGCTCGCCCTGTTTGACGTTGAGGTTGATGTCTTTCAGCACGTGGAACTGGCCGTACCACTTGTTGACGCCCTGCATCTGAATAATGCCTTCAGGACCTACAGGCTTTTTGATTGCTTCACTCATTTACAGAACTCCTAACGCTTGTGGCCAGTGTCGAGCTTGCGTTCCAGATGCATGGAATAGCGCGACATACCAAAACAGAAAATCCAGAACACCAGGGCGGCGAACACGTAGCCTTCGGTGGCCATGCCCAGCCATTTCGGATCGGCAGCGGCTTGTTTGACGCTGTTGAGCAGGTCAAACAGACCGATGATGATCACAAGGCTAGTGTCCTTGAACAGCGCAATGAACGTATTGACGATGCCGGGGATCACCAGCTTCAGAGCTTGCGGCAAAATCACCAGGCCCATCGAACGCCAGTAACCGAGGCCCATCGCTGCAGCCGCTTCGTACTGACCTTTGGGAATCGCTTGCAGACCACCGCGCACCACCTCAGCCACATAGGCCGACTGGAACAGGATCACGCCGATCAGCGCCCGCAGCAACTTGTCGAAGTTCATGCCTTCAGGCAGGAACAACGGCAGCATCACCGAGGACATGAACAGCACCGTGATCAACGGCACGCCGCGCCAGAACTCGATGAAGGTCACGCAGACCACACGAATCGCCGGCATGTTCGAACGACGGCCCAGCGCCAGCACAATCCCCAGCGGCAACGCACCGGCGATGCCGACCGTCGCAATGACCAGGGTCAGCATCAAGCCGCCCCACTGGCTGGTCGCCACATTGCTCAGGCCGAAACCGCCGTGCAGCAGGATGTAGGCAATGATCGGGTACAGCACCAGGAAACTCAGCCCGTACACCGCTTTATGCGCAAAGCGCGAGATGAACAGGGGCGCCACGCCGATGACCGCCAGCCACACGGTCAGGTCCACGCGCCAGCGCAGTTCCGGCGGGTAGTAGCCGTACATGAACTGGCCGAATCGCTGCTGAATAAACACCCAGCAGGCGCCTTCCTTGGTGCAGTCGGCGCGGGTGGTGCCGACCCAGTTGGCATCAATGATTGCCCAGCTGAGAATCGGTGGCACCACGAGGTAGATCAGGTAGAACGCAAACAGGGTCAGCAGGGTGTTGAGCCAGCTGGAGAACATGTTCGCGCGCATCCACGCCACCACGCCGATGCTGCTGTTCGGTGGGGGCATGTCGGGTTTGAAAGTATGAGTACTCATGCGCTTTTCCTTACCGCTCGATCAGCGCAATGCGCTTGTTGTACCAGTTCATCAGCAGGGAAATGCTGATACTGATCGCCAGGTACACGCTCATGGTGATGGCAATCACTTCGATCGCCTGACCGGTCTGGTTGAGCACGGTGCCGGCGAACAGCGAAACCATTTCCGGGTAACCGATACCGGCCGCCAGCGAAGAGTTTTTCGCCAGGTTCAGGTATTGGCTGGTCAATGGCGGAATGATCACGCGCAGGGCTTGCGGAATGATCACCTTGCGCAGGGTCGGGCCGTTGCGCAGGCCGAGCGAACGCGCCGCTTCGGTCTGGCCATGGCTGACCGACTTGATCCCCGAACGCACGATCTCGGCGATGAACGCCGCGGTGTACACGGTCAGGGCCAGGGTCAAGGCGAGCAGTTCCGGGATCAGCACCCAGCCACCGACGAAGTTGAAGCCTGAAAGCTTGGGCATTTCCCAGTGCAGCGGGGCGCCAAAGATCAGTGCACACAAGGTCGGGATCACCAGCAGAATCGCCAGGCCTACCCAGAACTTGTGGAACGGAACGCCGGTTGCTTCGAAGCGCTTGTTGGCCCAGCGGCACATCAGCACGATGCCGACGATGGCCAGCACAATGCTGATCACGAACGCCCAGAAACCATCGGCAGCCAGTGCGGCCGGCATGTTCAGGCCTCGACTGCTGACGAAGAAGGTGTCGCCGAAGTTATGGCTGTTGCGCGGCCCCGGCATGGTCAGGAACACCGCGAAGTACCAGAACAGGATTTGCAGCAGCGGCGGAATGTTGCGGAACACCTCCACATAAACAGTCGCCAGTTTGCTGATGATCCAGTTCTGCGACAGCCGCGCCACACCGATGATGAACCCGAGGATCGTCGCCAGAACCACGCCGATCACGGTCACCAACAGGGTATTGAGCAGACCGATAACGAAGACGCGGGCATAGCTGTCCGCTTCGGTGTAGTCGATCAGGTGTTGAGCGATGCCGAACCCGGCACTGCGCTCCAGAAAGCCGAAACCGGAGGTAATGCCCCGGTGCTGAAGGTTGGTTTGCGTGTTGTCGAACAGGTACCAGCCCAGCGAGACCACCGCCACAACAGTGATGATCTGGAATAGCCACGCACGCACTCGTGGATCGCTGAGGCTGAACCTCTGCTTTGGTGCGCCGATTGAATTTTGCATGAAGTGCCCCGGAAGAAATGGAACAAGAACATCACCCGGCGGTTGGCCCGCCGGGCGATAGAACCATTAGCGCACTGGTGGTGCGTACTGAATGCCGCCGTTGTTCCACAGGGCGTTCAAGCCGCGGTCGATTTCCAGCGGAGTGCTCTTGCCGAGGTTTTTCTCGAAGATTTCGCCGTAGTTGCCGACTTGTTTGACGATCTGCACAACCCAGTCTTTCGGCAGTTTCAGGTCTTTGCCGTACTCGCCGTCAGCACCGAGCATACGGGCGACGTCCGGGTTCTTGGTCGACTTGGCTTCAGCTTCGACGTTCTTCGACGTGATGCCGGCTTCTTCGGTGTTGAGCAGCGCGTAGCCAACCCAACGCACGATCGCCAGCCACTCGTCGTCGCCGTTACGTACGACCGGGCCCAGGGGTTCTTTGGAAATGGTTTCCGGCAGCACCACGTAGTCCTTCGGCGACGCCAGCTTGGAGCGCTGGGCAAACAGTTGGGACTTGTCGGAGGTCAGCACGTCGCAACGACCGGACTCCAGCGACTTGGCGCTTTCATCGGAGGTATCGAAAGTGATCGGGGTGTATTTCAGACCGTTGCCACGGAAGTAGTCGGAAACGTTCAGCTCGGTGGTCGTACCGGCCTGGATGCAGATGGTTGCACCGTCCAGCTCTTTGGCACTTTTCACGCCCAGCTTGTTGTTCACCAGGAAGCCGATGCCGTCGTAGTAGGTAATGAAGCCCGGGAATTTCAGGCCCATGCCCGCGTCACGCGAACTGGTCATGGTGGTGTTGCGCGACAGGATGTCGATCTCGCCGGATTGCAGCGCGGTGAAGCGCTCCTTGGCGTTCAACTGACTGAATTTGACCTTGGTCGCGTCGCCGAAAACGGCAGCGGCCACAGCGCGGCAGACGTCAGCGTCGATCCCGAGGATCTTGCCGGTTGCGTCCGGTACCGAGAAGCCCGGCAGACCGTCGCTCACGCCACACTGCACGAAACCTTTCTTCTGCACTGCATCCAGGGTTGCACCCGCCTGAGCGAACCCGCTGACACCGAGTACTGTTGCTGCAGTCACGATCGCCAGAGTGGATTTCAACATCTTCATTCAAACCTCCAGTTTTGCTCTTGTTGTGTCGGAGCTTGAGTCCAGTCGCACCCTTTTGAGGCGTTGTTGACCCGTGTTGGCTTTTTTTGGGGTCAACCGACGTAAGACCTTCGCTATGAGTCTAGTAGGAGAAAATCCACATCATGGACAACTCACTTCTCACCAATCGGCCGAACGGGCTGTAGCCCTTTCACGTTCGCTGAGCCCGTAGCGGCCATTGGCGAACATCCATCACCGGATTCTTTGCCATCCCGTCGCGGGTCGTACACTGATAGTGTTACCGCCACGCGTGGGACGCTTCGTACAGAACCTTCCATAGCAAAGCCCGTACCACACCTGTCGCGGAATCGATTCGGCGACAGGTCAATAGCAAAACTTGTAACCTTGCGACATCTTCTTAACGGATCAACCGGACGCGCACTCGAATCACGCACTTAATGAGAGCGCACGCACATATTTGGAGCAAACATGACCGAGCCCTTGATTCTTCAGCCTGTTAAGCCCGCAGACGCCTGCGTGATCTGGCTGCACGGCCTCGGCGCCGATCGCTACGACTTCCTGCCGGTCGCCGAGGCGTTGCAGGAAACCCTGCTGAGCACGCGCTTCGTCCTGCCGCAGGCGCCGACTCTTCCAGTGACGATAAATGGCGGATATGCCATGCCGAGCTGGTACGACATTAAAGCCATGAGCCCGGCGCGGGCGATTGACCGTGAGCAGTTGGAAGCGTCGGCGGATCGCATCATTCAATTGATCGAAAACGAGCGCGCCAGCGGAATAGACGCCTCGCGGATTTTCCTCGCCGGTTTTTCCCAGGGTGGCGCCGTGGTGTTGCACACCGCTTTTGTGAAATGGCAGGGGCCGTTGGGCGGCGTGCTGGCGTTGTCGACGTATGCGCCGACCTTCAGTGATGAGATGCAGCTTTCAGCCAGTCAACAGCGCATTCCCGCGATAAGCCTGCACGGCCAGTTCGACAACGTGGTGCAGAACTCGATGGGGCGCAGTGCCTATGAGCATTTGGTGAAGCATGGTGTCACCGTGACATGGCAGGAATACCCAATGGAGCACGAAGTGTTACCCGCGGAGATTCGCGACATTGGCGTCTGGTTGAGCGAGCGCTTGCGCTAGGCGTCGAGATTAAAACCACCCTTTGATCCCTCCCCCTACGCCGCGCCCGTTTCTTGCATTACACTGGCCGGCGTACATTCCTTAACCAATTGATGAGATGACCGTGCTCAAAGCACTCAAGAAGATGTTCGGTAAAAGCGAGGCTGAGCAGCTCGCGCCAGTTCCCAGTGCGCCGTCGCACGCCCCCGGTCATCGCAACGATGCGCCCCAGGCCGACCGCCCCGCTGCCGTAGCAGCACCGAAGCAAGACACGAAACCCGCTCCGGCCGCGCCAATCGCCGCCGAGCCTGCGCGCAATGAAGAGCCGAAACCGGCCAGACCGCGCCGCGAGCCGAAGCCCAAGGCACCGGTGATTCCGTGGAAACTCGAAGACTTCGTCGTCGAGCCACAGGAAGGCAAAACCCGCTTCCATGATTTCAAGCTTTCACCAGAACTGATGCATGCCATTCAGGATCTGGGCTTCCCGTATTGCACGCCGATCCAGGCGCAGGTGCTGGGCTTTACCCTCGCCGGCAAAGACGCCATTGGCCGCGCGCAGACCGGTACTGGCAAGACTGCCGCGTTCCTGATCTCGATCATCACCCAGCTGCTGCAAACGCCGCCGCCGAAAGAACGCTACATGGGCGAACCCCGTGCGCTGATCATCGCGCCGACCCGTGAGCTGGTGGTGCAGATCGCTAAAGACGCCGCTGACCTGACCAAGTACACCGGCCTCAACGTCATGACGTTCGTCGGCGGCATGGACTTCGACAAGCAGCTCAAGCACCTCGAAGCGCGCCACTGCGACATCCTCGTCGCGACCCCGGGCCGCCTGCTCGACTTCAACCAGCGTGGCGACGTGCACCTGGACATGGTCGAAGTCATGGTGCTGGACGAAGCCGACCGCATGCTCGACATGGGTTTCATCCCGCAAGTACGCCAGATCATTCGCCAGACCCCGCCGAAGTCCGAGCGCCAGACCCTGCTGTTCTCCGCGACCTTCACCGAAGACGTGATGAACCTCGCCAAGCAGTGGACCACCGACCCGTCGATCGTCGAGATCGAGTCGCAGAACGTGGCCAACGAAAACGTCGAGCAGCACATCTATGCGGTCGCCGGTGCCGACAAATACAAACTGCTCTACAACCTGGTCAACGATAACGGCTGGGAACGCGTGATCGTGTTTGCCAACCGCAAAGACGAAGTGCGTCGTATCGAAGAGCGTTTGGTGCGTGACGGCATCAACGCTGCGCAATTGTCTGGTGATGTGCCGCAACACAAGCGCATCAAGACCCTGGAAGGTTTCCGCGAAGGCAAGATTCGCGTGCTGGTCGCCACCGATGTCGCCGGCCGCGGCATCCACATCGACGGCATCAGCCACGTGATCAACTTCACCCTGCCGGAAGTCCCGGACGACTACGTACACCGCATCGGCCGGACCGGTCGTGCTGGCGCCGATGGCGTGTCGATCAGCTTCGCCGGTGAGGACGACTCCTACCAGTTGCCGTCCATCGAAGAGAAGCTCGGTCGCAAGATCAGCTGTGAAACGCCGCCGACGCATCTGTTGCGAGCGGTTGAGCGCAAGCGTCCGCAGTAAGCGACGTTTAGCAGAAAAGCGCAGCCGGCGACGGACTGCGCTTTTTTTTGCCCGGCATTTGATCAGGTGCTTGCGAGACAAAACTAAAAGTCCATAATGGACAAATTAGTTTATATCTAGACTCCGGAGCCTGACATGTCCAATACACCCTACGTGATAGACCAGCATCGGGCCCGCGAGCTGCTGGCGCGCATCGATGTGCCGCAGATCCTGCGCAAGCTGTTTCGCGACCTCGCCGCCGAGCACGCCGTGCAACCTGCGCAGCAACGGGTGGAATTCCCACAGGGTGCCGGCGACTTCATCAACTATCTGGGGGTGCTGGCAGAGGACGGCGTGTACGGTATGAAGACCTCGCCGTATATCGTTCGCGAGCAAGGCGCGCTGGTCACGGCGTGGACGCTGCTGATGTCGATGAAAACCGGCCAGCCGCTGCTGCTCTGCGATGCCGGTGAACTGACCACCGCACGCACCGCCGCGACCACTGCCGTGGCAGTCGACGCCCTCGCGCCGTTGAATGCCACGCGACTGGCAATCATCGGCAGCGGTAAAGTTGCCCAGGCGCATCTGCATTACGTGAAGTCGCTGCGTGACTGGCAGAGCATCAGCGTGTATTCGCCAAGTCTGTCCGCCGACGCTCAAACCCGGGCACTGTTGAAAGCCATGACGCCCAATCTGAAGATCGCTGACAGCCGTGAAGCGGCCATCGCCGAGGCTGACGTGATCATGCTGTGCACCTCGTCAGCCGGGCCAGTGATCGATCCCGCCGCACTAAGCAAACCGGCCCTGATCACCTCGATCAGCACCAACGCCCCACGCGCCCACGAAGTGCCGCCGCAGAGCCTCAACGACATGCAGGTGTTCTGCGACTATCGTCTGACCACGCCGGGTTCGGCAGGTGAGATGTTGATCGCCAGTGAACAGCATGGCTGGAGCCAGGATTCGATTGTTGGCGACCTCGCCGACCTGCTCAGCGAAAAAGTCCAGCGCCCGGGTTACGACCGTCACGTGTTCTTCCGTTCAATCGGCCTTGGCCTGGAAGACATTGCCCTGGCCAATGCGGTTTTTCACTTAACCCACTAACACCACAAATCCCCCTGTAGGAGTGAGCCTGCTCGCGATAGCGATCTTACATTCAGCATTATTGTTGGCTGGTAAACCGCTATCGCGAGCAGGCTCACTCCTACAGGGGATAGCGAACTCTTGGATTATGCGTACCTACTGGAGACCTTCATGAGCCAGGCAGATTTCATCATCATCGGCGGCGGAATTGCCGGCGCTTCCAGCGGTTTCTGGCTGTCGCCGCACGGCAAAGTCATCGTGCTCGAACGTGAATCCCACCCGGCCTATCACTCCACCGGGCGCTCCGCCGCGCTGTTCACCGCCGCTTACGGCACACCGCAAGTGCGCGCACTGACCCAGGCCAGCCGGGCGTTTTTCGACAACCCGCCCAGCGGTTTCTGCGAACACCCGCTGTTGACCCCACGCGGCGAAATGACCGTGGATTTCACCGGTGACGCTGCCGAACTCAACAACCAATACCTCAGCGCCAAAGCAACCGTGCCAGAAATGCAGTTGCTCACTGCCGACGAAGCCTGCGCGCGGCTGCCGATCCTGCGCCGGGAAAAAGTCCACGGCGCGATCTACGACCCGAGCGCCAGCGACATCGACACCGATGCTCTGCATCAAGGCTACCTGCGCGGTATCCGGCGCAACAACGGCGAAGTCCACACCGATTGCGAAGTGCTTGGTCTGAGCCGTGACGTCAATGGCCTCTGGCACGTGCAGACCAACGGCCAATCCTTCAGCGCACCGGTGATCATCAACGCCGCCGGCGCCTGGGCCGACAAGATCGGCGCACTGGCCGGCGCCAGGCCACTGGGCTTGCAACCAAAACGCCGCGCCGCCTTCATCTTCGCCGGCCCCGAAGGCGTCGACATTCATCACTGGCCGATGCTGGTCAGCCTCGACGAATCCTTCTATATGAAGCCTGACGCCGGCATGTTCCTCGGCTCGCCGGCCAACGCCGACCCGGTCGAGCCCCACGACGTGCAGCCGGAAGAACTGGACATCGCCATGGGCATTTACCAGATCGAAGAGGCCACCACGCTGACCATCCGCCGCCCGACCCGCACCTGGGCCGGGCTGCGCAGTTTTGTCGCCGACGGTGATTTGCTCAGCGGCTTCGATCCGCAGGTATCGGGGCTGTTCTGGGTGGCAGCCCAAGGGGGTTACGGTATCCAGACTTCGCCGGCGATGGGCCAGGCCAGCGCGGCATTGGTGCGCGGTCAGCCGCTGCCCGAACAGTTGCATCAGTACGGCTTGAGCGCCGCCATGCTCTCCCCTGCCCGCCTCGCCTGATCGTCCCTGCGGATGACGCGCCCAACAGATTGCGGCACACTCGCAACGCCTCCTGATCAAGGGGGCGTTGACGCTGCCTGGAGCTCCACTGTCATGACTGCCCCTGAATTCGACCCGGCGCTGGATAACTTCCGCGCCGTCGCCGACGCCATCGCCACGCTGTTCTTTCCCCACGCCGAAGTAGTGCTGCACGACCTGCGCACGCAGAAGGTCGATTACATCGCCAACAACCTGTCCAAGCGTGAGATCGGTGACGACTCGTCATTGGAAGACATGCTCAGCGAGGATGTCAGCGACCGCAATATCGGCCCGTACGAAAAGCTCAATTGGGATGGCCAGAAGATCCGCAGCCTGAGCAGCGTCCTGCGCGACAGTGAAGGCCTGCCGCTGGCGGTGCTGTGCATCAATCTGAATATTTCGCTGTTCGAGAACGCCAAGGCGGCGCTGGACCTGTTTCTGTCGCCGAGCAAACTGATCCCGCAGCCGGACTCACTGTTTCGCGATGACTGGCAGGAGCGCATCAACACCTTCCTCCACGCCTGGCTGCGTGAACGCCAATTGAGCCTGAATGTGCTGACCCGCGATCACAAACGTGAACTGGTGCTGGCGCTGCACGCCGAAGGCGCGTTCAAGGGCAAGAGCGCCTCGAACTATGTGGCCAATGTGCTGAACATGGGGCGGGCGACGGTGTACAAGCATTTGAAGGAATTGAAGGGCTAGAGATTTGCGGTGATTTCTCTGACGTCATCGCGAGCAGGCTCACTCCTACAAGGGGAACGCATTCCAAATGTAGGAGTGAGCCTGCTCGCGATAGCGGACTATCAGTCGCCGTAGATATCGGACTTGAAATACTTCTCGGAAATCTTCTGGTACTCGCCACTCGCGCGAATGCCATCAATGGCGCCATTCAACTGGCTGACCAGTTCGGCATTACCCTTGCGCACTGCAATCCCCGCACCCTCTCCGACGTACTTCGGATCCTTCAATTCAGGCCCGACAAACGCATATCCCTTGCCACGCGGCATCGACAAAAAATCATTCAATGGAATGGTGTCGGCAAAAATCGCATCCAGCCGCCCTGCCGCCAGGTCCATGTAGATCTCTTCGTTATTGCTGTAGCGCTTGACGTTGATGCCCTTGGGTTCGAATACCTCGGTGGCATAACGATCAGTAGTCGTTGCACGCTGAACGCCGACGTTCTTGCCCTTGAGGCTGGCGTATTGATCATCAACCGTTGCGCCTTCTTTCATCACCAGCCGCGACGAGGTGAAGTAGTACTTGTGGGTGAAATCCACCGACTTCTTGCGGTCTTCGTTGATGGTCATCGACGACAGCGCCATGTCGATCTTCTTCACTTTCAGCGAAGGAATCAGACCGTCGAACTCACCTTCGACCCACACGCACTTGACCTTCATCTGCGCGCACAGCGCATTGCCGATGTCATAGTCGAAACCGACGATCTCGCCCTTGTCGGTTTTCGAGGCGAATGGCGGGTATGCGGCTTCGATACCGATGCGCAGGGTTTGCTCGGCGGCGAACACGCTGGTGGCGGCCAACAGGCTGAGGGCCAGACCGGTGATGAGGGGGAGTTTCTTCATGTTCATTCTCTCGCGGGTTGTTGTTGGTTTGGCAAGATGAAGAAGAGCAGCTGCTAGCGGGGAGCTACGAGCGGCAAGACTGAAGCTTTTTTGTACTTGGAAATCCATATTGGACTCATAGGTACAAGTCGTCAATCAGGGAGAAGAGAGTGTCTGCGAGGTTTTTGGTGTTGCAGATGGCCCCTTCGCGAGCAAGCTCGCTCCCACATTGGATTTGTGCACGACACAGGTCCCATGTGGGAGCGAGCTTGCTCGCGAAGGCTTACTGAAGGGCGCTAGAGAATTTACTTCTTCCAGCGATCCGCCGCTGCATGATCACTGTCCCGCCCTTCAACCCAACGCGGCCCATCGCTGGTGTTTTCTTTCTTCCAGAACGGTGCACGGGTTTTCAGGTAGTCCATGACGAAGGCACAGGCATCGAACGCGGCCTGGCGATGGGCGCTGGCGGCGCCGACAAACACGATCGGCTCGCCCGGTTCCAGTGCACCGATGCGATGCAGCACTTCCAGTTTCAACAGCGGCCAGCGCTGCTCGGCTTCGACGGCAATTTTGCCCAGCGCCTTCTCGGTCATGCCCGGATAGTGTTCCAGGAACATCCCCGCCACATCGAGGCCGTCGTTGAAGTCGCGCACGTAGCCGACAAAACTCACCACCGCGCCGACGCCGACATTGGCCGCGTGCATCGCGTTGACTTCCGCGCCCGGATCAAACGGCGTGACCTGCACGCGAATCGCCATGGCTCAGCCCCCGGTCACGGTGGGGAAAAACGCCACTTCGTCGCCATCGACCACTGGCTCGTCGAGCTGGCAGAGGTCTTCATTGCGCGCGCACATCAGGTTCTGCTCGCTCAGCACCTCGGCGCCGTCACGTTGCATCTGCATTTGAAGAACATGTGCACGCACATCATCGACGGTGGCGAAATCACCTTCGACCTTTATCGAATCCACGCCCAGCGCTTCACGGTAGCGGGCAAAGAACTTCACGGTCAGGTTCATGGCTGCTCCGCCTGAAAGTGCCCGCTCTTGCCGCCGACTTTCTCCAGCAGGCGCACGCTTTCGATGATCATGCCGCGGTCGACGGCTTTGCACATGTCATAAATCGTCAGGGCGGCAACGCTGGCGGCGGTCAATGCTTCCATTTCCACACCGGTCTGCCCGGAGAGTTTGCAGCGAGCGACGATGCGCACGGTGTCGTCGCCATCCGCGCTCAGCTCGACTTTGACGCCGGTGAGCATCAACGGGTGGCACAGGGGAATCAGATCGCTGGTTTTCTTCGCCGCTTGAATGCCGGCAATGCGCGCCACGGCGAACACGTCACCCTTGGGATGGCCGCCGCTGACGATCATCTGCAACGTTGCGGGGAGCATGCGCACCAGCGCCTGGGCCGTCGCTTCACGGAACGTCACGGCTTTTTCGGTGACGTCGACCATGTTGGCGCGACCTTGGGAATCGAGATGAGTCAGCACGGGATTACTCCTGATCAGGAGCGGGGATTGTAAACCTGCGGGTCAAATTTCCGCATCATTGATTATGAAATCACCGTTGCACCCTGTGGGAGCGAGCTTGCTCGCGAAGGCGGTGCATCAGGCTACATCTATGGTGACTGGCATACCGCATTCGCGAGCAAGCTCGCTCCCACATTGGGTTTTGTGTCCAGGCATAAAAAACCGGGCGGCTGTTGGGCCGCCCGGTTTTGGGTGAGAGAAGGTTACAAATGCGTTTCAGCGTATTCAGCCAGAATCGAGCGAGGCACCCCTTGCAGGGTGATGTGCACACCGTTGGGGAAATCCTTGAAGCGTTCGGTCAGGTAGGTCAGCCCGGAGCTGGTCGCGGACAGGTAAGGGGTGTCGATCTGTGCGAGGTTGCCCAGGCACACCACTTTCGAACCGGCGCCGGCACGGGTGATGATGGTTTTCATCTGGTGCGGCGTGAGGTTCTGGCATTCGTCGATCAGGATCAGGCTCTGCTGGAAGCTGCGACCACGAATGTAGTTGAGCGATTTGAACTGCAACGGCACTTTGCTGAGGATGTAGTCGACGCTGCCATGGGTGTTTTCGTCATCCATGTGCAAGGCTTCGAGGTTGTCGGTGATGGCGCCCAGCCAAGGCTCCATTTTTTCTGCTTCGGTGCCGGGCAGGAAACCGATCTCTTGGTCGAGACCCTGCACGCTGCGGGTGGCAATGATGCGGCGATAACGTTTGCTGACCATGGTCTGCTCGATCGCAGCGGCCAGCGCCAGAATGGTTTTACCGGAGCCTGCCGCGCCCGACAGGTTGACCAGATGAATGTCCGGATCGAGCAGCGCGTACAGCGCCAGACTTTGATAGATGTCGCGCGGTTTCAGCCCCCACGCTTCCTGGTGCAGCAGCGGTTCCTGATGCAGATCGAGAATCAACAGGCGGTCTTCTTCAATCTCCTTGATCCAGCCGACGAAGCCCTGTTCATCAATGATGAACTCGTTGATGTGCACGGCCGGCAGGTTGTCGATCAGTTGTACCTGGTGCCAGGTGCGGCCGTGATCCTGACGGGTTTCGACCTTGCTCACGCGGTCCCAGAAGGAGCCGGTCATGTTGTGGTAGCCGTTGGGCAACAGGGACACGTCATCGACCAGTTGGTCGGTGCTGTAGTCCTCGGAGGCGATACCGCAGGCGCGCGCCTTGAGGCGCATGTTGATGTCTTTGGTGACCAACACCACAGGCTTTTTCGGGTCGCGGGTGTGCAGGTCGATCAGTTGGTTGATGATTTTGTTGTCGTTCAGATGCTCCGGCAGAATCAGGTTCGATTCGGCCTGCTTGCTCATCAGAATTGACAGCAAGCCCTTCGGCCCGCCTTTACCGCGCTGGATCGGCACGCCCAGTTCGACATCTTCCGGAGAAGCATCGCCCAAGGTCTTGTCGATCAGCCGGATGGCCTGACGGCATTCGGCGGCAACGCTGTGATGCCCGCTCTTGAGCTTGTCCAGCTCTTCAAGCACGGTCATCGGGATCGCGACGTGGTGTTCTTCGAAATTCAGCAGGGCATTTGGATCGTGAATCAATACGTTGGTATCGAGTACATAAAGGATTGGCTGGTTGGAGGAAGGGCTACGTCCGTGATCATCCATACTCGGTCACCTTTGTCAGAGCCAGTAGACGCAATACCTGGGCGGTGCTGCGCCTCGAAGTGACTGCCGAAATCTCACCTGCGGAGATTCAAGTGACTGCAAACAAACGGGTCTTGGAAGACGCCACCTGTGTTGCAGGTTTCGGCGGTCTGTCTTCGTAATACTCCAAAACCGATGACATAAAAAAGTACTTTGACGGTTTTTTTAAGTTTATTTTGCAGAGTGACGAAAAGCCCTTGGCGGACTGCCCAGACCCCGCTAAAGTCGGAAGTCCGCCTGCATCGAATTCTTCATAAAATTCGCCCCAAGCCCAATGTTTCCGGGCTTTCAGACTTTCTCAGCGAAACGCGTCCTGACAGTCCTCCCAACCGATGCCGCTCTGCGCAGTTTGCGTGATCAGCCACGGTAACGAGGTCTTCACCGCATCCTGCTTCGTATTGAAATTGATCACCCCGTGGCGCCATAACAGCATCAGGGTCAGCACCCGCTGTGCGCTCGGCGCGCCCTTGAGTTTGCCGGCGCCGTCCTGGGCATCGATGTCCCACAGTGCCACTTGCAGGCCCTGGGTGTTGAAGAAACCTTGCGCATCGCTGCGGCGCTGCCCTTCCGGCGGACGGAACAGCGGCACATAGTTTTCCGGCAATTTGTTCTTCACCAGATCAGCACTGCGCCGCACCGAATCCTGCCAGTCCTGCCAGTGGCTGTGGGAGCGGAACTCCCAGCCCTGCACGCCGACGCACTGTTTCGAGAACGCGGCTTGCAGGCTGCTCACGGAACGATCAGCCAGCCGCGCCTGAATATCCTTGCCCAACACAAAGAACGTGCCGCTCAGGTTTGCCTTGCGCAGGTATTCGGTGAGCCAGCCGGTGTTGTCCGGCTGCAGGTTGGCGGCACTGTCGAAGGTCAGCAGAAACAGCCGGTCGTGCATCTCGTCGCCATTGCGCTCGTAGTCGCCGAAACGATCGAATTCGTTGCTGGTCTGCGGCGATAGCGCAGCCTTGCGCATTAGCTCGTCGAGATACTGCAGATGAAAGATCCGGCTCGGCTCGGCCCACTTGGTGTAATAGCTGTCGTCGCTGACCACGAACTTCGCGGCCTGCTCGCGCAGGGTCGGCAGGTCTTCGACGAGGAAGCAGAACGAGGCGTCCTGATCGCAGCTTTGCTGGGCGTAGTTGTAGTTGGCCAACAGGCGCTGCCAGAGGCGTTGGCGCAGGCTGTTGACCGCATCGATGTTGACCGTGCGCAGGCCCAGACGCTGAGCCAAAGCGGCTTCGTCCATCGATTCGGTGCCGAGCAGGCCACGGGCAAACATGAGGATTTCCGCCCGTGAGGCGACGTCAAACAGCGTCGGATTGCTGAGCGGCTCTGGCCAGGTGCTGCGATCCAGCGTCGCCACATCACCCGGCGCCGCGACGGCACCGATGCTCAACAGCCACGCGGTGAATAAAAGAACAATGCGCAAAAGGGATGTCTCCATAACAAAACCCGCGCGGCACTATATCGCGGGTGGATCAAAAGAAAGATCAAAAGATCGCAGCCTTCGGCAGCTCCTACCTGTGCCTCCATTGAATCATTGCGATGATCGTTCCCACGCTCTGCGTGGTAACGCCTCCCCGGACGCTCCGCGTCCAGCTCGCCTGTGACGCGGAGCGTCACAGGCGGCATTCCCACGCAGAGTGTGGGAACGATCATCGCCAAGCCGTCGATCACCTATGGGCTTGATAGCTGGAGTCAACACCGACAACCCCCTAGAATCGCCCCCACGATTAAAGGAGACGACTTCATGCTGATGGTGATTTCCCCCGCCAAGACCCTCGATTACGAAACACCGCCGGCGACCCAGCGCTTCACCCAGCCGCAATACCTCGATCATTCCCAGGAGCTGATCCAGCAACTGCGCGACTTGACGCCGGCGCAGATCAGCGAGCTGATGCACGTGTCCGACAAGATAGGAGGGCTCAACGCCGCGCGTTTCGGCAGCTGGACTCCCGCGTTCACCCAAGAAAACGCCAAGCAAGCGCTGCTCGCGTTCAAGGGTGACGTTTACACCGGTCTCGACGCACAGTCCTTCAGCGAAGCCAACTTCGACTACGCGCAAAAACACCTGCGCATGCTTTCCGGCCTGTATGGCCTGCTGCGCCCACTCGACCTGATGCAACCGTATCGCCTGGAAATGGGCACCAAACTGGCCAACGCCCGTGGCAAGGACTTGTACGCCTTCTGGGGCACGCGCATCAGCGAATGGCTGAACGAAGCGCTGGCCGATCAGGGCGACGACGTGCTGCTCAACCTCGCTTCCAACGAATACTTCTCGGCAGTCAAACGCACGGCGTTGAACGCGCGGATCATCAACACCGAGTTCAAGGACCAGAAAAACGGCCAGTACAAGATCATCAGCTTCTACGCGAAGAAAGCCCGAGGCCTGATGAGCCGTTTCGTGATCCAGGAAAAGATCAACGATCCCGCCCAGCTCAAGCAGTTTGATGTGCAGGGTTATCGCTACAGCGCCGAACAGTCGAAACCCGACAACCTGGTATTTCTGCGCGACCACGCCCCCGAATAAAGCATGCCTAATGCACGACTCTTTTTATAAAGAGTCGTGCAGCTCGCACGACGTCAAAAATCCCTCGCCTCATTTCGCCATTTTTATGGCGCCAGAAAACAATCCCTGTCTTTTCTAATTTTAGTTTCACTCGACACTGATCATTTTTTTCAGTAGTGGCACGTAACTTTTTTCACGGTAGTGGCACAAAACTATCTAGCGCAATGATGCCCCTATCAATAAAGGGCGAAACGGAAAGTGCTATCAAATTGAGACCAGTGCCATCTTTGTCAATATTTCAAAAAATTTCAGATGGCGCGATGAGTGGACTGGAACTATGTCCAAATGCGTAGCTCATACCACCGGTAACGATTCTCGCCGAGTTTGTACGAGATAACTTACGCGGAGCAGATGGCCATGTAACCAAGTTGTCACAGCAACTTGCCTAGATGACTAACTAGTCTCAAAACAGACGATGGACAGGAGATACGCACCATTAATATTTCCTACAAAGGCCATGGCCGCGCCCCTATAAACGTGCTCGCCTGAGCACCCAACCGCTTGATTTACGGGACCTTCATCCTGCCATCGAGCGCGCAAGACGATTGCACAAGAGTCTTCCACCAGGAAGATCGGCTGCATAACAGGGCACGTCATAACAACAAGGCCTGGTTGCGCACATCTTGAGTGCACTTATTTAGACACTCGAAACTTTGTATGCCTGCACACGGCATTGTGGCGCCTGTAAGCCGCACTTTCGAGTGCACTAGTTAACGCTGAACACCATTAACTCCGGCCTTCTAAGGCCAGATATATACAGAGGTAATTGCGATGCGCATCAGCATATTTGGTTTGGGTTACGTTGGCGCAGTGTGTGCCGGTTGCCTGTCTGCACGGGGCCATGACGTAGTTGGCGTCGATGTTGCCAAAGACAAGATCGACATGATCAACGCCGGCAAGTCGCCGATTGTTGAACCGGGCCTGGGCGAACTTCTGCAACAAGGTATCCAGACCGGTCGTCTGCGTGGCACGACCAACTTCGCCGAAGCGATTCGTGACACTGACCTGTCGATGATCTGCGTCGGTACACCGAGCAAAAAGAACGGCGACCTCGAACTGAACTACATCGAAGCCGTGTGCCGCGAGATCGGTTTTGTCCTGCGTGAAAAAACCACCCGCCACACCATCGTCGTGCGCAGCACCGTTCTGCCGGGCACTGTCGCCAACGTGGTAATCCCGATTCTCGAAGACTGCTCCGGCAAAAAGGCTGGCGTCGATTTCGGCGTTGCGGTCAACCCGGAATTCCTGCGTGAATCCACCGCCATCGCCGACTACGACCTGCCACCGATGACCGTTATCGGCGAGTTCGACAAGGCCTCGGGCGACGTACTGCAATCGCTGTACGAAGAACTCGACGCACCGATCATCCGCAAGGACATCGCCGTCGCCGAGATGATCAAGTACACCTGCAACGTCTGGCACGCGACCAAAGTGACCTTCGCCAACGAGATCGGCAACATCGCCAAAGCGGTCGGCGTCGATGGCCGTGAAGTGATGGAAGTGGTCTGCCAGGACAAGACCCTCAACCTGTCCCAGTACTACATGCGCCCAGGCTTCGCCTTCGGCGGTTCTTGCCTGCCGAAAGACGTGCGCGCCCTGACCTACCGCGCCGGTTCGCTGGACGTCGAAGCACCGCTGCTCAACTCGCTGATGCGCAGCAACGAATCGCAAGTGCAGAACGCTTTCGACATCGTTGAAAGCCACGACAAACGCAAAGTCGCCCTGCTTGGCTTGAGCTTCAAGGCCGGTACCGACGACCTGCGCGAGAGCCCGCTGGTGGAACTGGCCGAGATGCTGATCGGCAAGGGTTACGACCTGAGCATCTACGACAGCAACGTCGAGTACGCCCGTGTTCACGGCGCGAACAAGGACTACATCGAGTCGAAAATCCCCCACGTATCGTCCCTGCTCAACGCGGACTTCGATTCGGTGATCGACAACTCCGACGTGATCATCCTCGGCAACCGCGACGAGAAATTCCGCGCGCTGGCCCAGCAAGCGCCGCACGGCAAACAGGTCATCGACCTGGTCGGCTTCATGGCCAAAGCCACCGACGCTGGCACCCGTACCGAAGGCATCTGCTGGTAAAGCAGCCCTGTAGGAGCTGTCGAGTGAAACGAGGCTGCGATCTTTTCGGGAACACCAAAATCCCAAGCGAAAGATCAAAAGATCGCAGCCTTCGGCAGCTCCTACATGTCCTTGCAAGTTTTTGTAAGCCTGCCTTAACCCCATCGGGCCCGCCCCGAGATAGAGACGGATGCAGATTATGCACAGGCTAAAACACGGCCTACTTCAGGCCGCCGGTTGGCTGTTTTACCTAAGTTTGTTGATGGGCCTGGCCTTGATGCTGCCCACGTCCACATTCGACTCCGAGTCGAAGGACTTCATTTTCCTGATTGGCGCCGTGGGTATCTGGCGCTACTCGATGGGTGCAACGCACTTTGTGCGCGGCATGATTTTTCTCTACATCGTTTACCCGCACCTGCGCCGCAAAGTGCGCAAGCTGGGTAAGGCGGCGGACCCGTCGCATGTGTTCCTGATGGTCACCAGTTTCCGGATCGACGCGCTCACCACCGCGCAGGTCTACAGCTCGGTGATCCGCGAAGCCATCGACTGCGAACTGCCGACCACCGTGGTCTGCTCGATCGTCGAAATGTCCGATGAGCTGCTGGTCAAGGCACTGTGGGCACGGATGAATCCGCCCGACCGCGTCAAGCTCGACTTCGTGCGCATTCCCGGCACCGGCAAACGTGATGGCCTGGCCTATGGTTTCCGCGCGATCTCCCGTCACCTGCCGGACGACCGCGCCGTGGTCGCCGTGATCGACGGCGACACCGTGCTCGGCGAAGGCACCGTGCGCAAGACCGTGCCGTGGTTCCAGCTGTTCGGCAACGTCGGCGGCCTGACCACCAACGAGTTCTGCGAAGTGCGCGGCGGCTACATCATGAGCGAATGGCACAAGCTGCGTTTCGCCCAGCGCCACATCAACATGTGCTCGATGGCCCTGTCCAAACGCGTACTGACCATGACCGGGCGTATGTCGGTATTCAAAGCGTCAGTGGTGACCAACCCGGAATTCATTGCCGACGTGGAAAGCGACTCGCTGCAACACTGGCGTCTGGGCCGATTCAAGTTTTTGACCGGCGACGACAAGTCGAGCTGGTTCAGCCTGATGCGTCTGGGCTACGACACCTTCTACGTGCCTGACGCGGCGATCAACACCGTTGAACACCCGCCGGAGAAGAGCTTCATCAAGGCCAGCCGCAAACTGATGTTCCGCTGGTACGGCAACAACCTGCGCCAGAACTCGCGTGCGCTGGGCCTGGGTGTGAAACGCCTCGGCGCCTTCACTTCGGTGGTGCTGTTTGACCAGCGCGTATCGATGTGGACTTCGCTGCTCGGCCTGACCGTGGCGATGATCGCCAGCTTCAAATACGGCACCGCGTTCATCCTCGTTTACCTGCTGTGGATCGGCATCACGCGCCTGATTCTGACCCTGCTGCTGTCGTGCTCCGGTCACCGCATCGGCCCGGCTTACCCAGCGATTCTTTATTACAACCAGATCGTTGGCGCGCTGGTGAAGATCTACGTGTTCTTCCGCCTCGACCAACAATCCTGGACGCGCCAACCCACATCCCTGACCCGTGATCTCGCCAGCTTTCAACGTTGGTTCAACACTTGGTCGTCTCGGACCATGACCTTCTCCGCCGGCAGCATTTTCGTCGCCGTGCTGCTGATGATGGTCTGACCCGCCCCTATTGAATTAACAAGGAAATCGCCCCTATGAATACCGCCGTCAACGCCAACGTAGTGCATGAATCCGAAGCCCAGCGCCAACACGCCCGCGTGAAAATCCCGGCCAAACTGCGCTTCTTCGGTCCCGACCGGACGCCGGTCGAAGCGCGGGTCATCGACCTGTCTGCCGGCGGTCTGGCGTTCAATGCCGGGCAACTGCCGCTGACCATCGGCGAGGTGTACAAGGCGCGTCTGCAATTCGTCATCGACAACCTCGGCCTGGCCATGGACGTTGAACTGCAAGTGCGTTCCTACGACCGCCCGACCGGCCGCGTTGGCTGCCAGTTCCAGAACCTCGAGCAGCAGGACATTTCCACCCTGCGCCACTTGATCACTTCGCACCTGGCCGGCGACATCGTCAGCATCGGCGAAGTGCTGGCGACCCTGCAGCGCGACAACTTCACCAAAGCGCGCAAGGTCAAGGACGGCGGCTCCGGCATGACCCCGTTCGGGCGCCTGAAAGCGGTGACCTTCAGCGCCGGTATCTTCGCGGTCGGTCTGGTCGCGGCGGGTTTCATTTTCAAATCGGTGTACGGCATGTACTTCGTCAGCCATGCGCAGGCCGGTCTGGTCAGCGTGCCGGGGATGAACATCACCATGCCGCGTGACGGCACCGTGCAGAGCCTGGTCAAGTCCGACGGCGTCGCGGCCAAAGGCGCGCCACTGGCGACCTTCAGCACCAGCATGCTCGACGTGCTCAAGGGCCATCTGGAAGAGGATCAACTGTCCCCGGCCAAGGTTGAAGAACTGTTCGGCAAGCAAATGACCGGCACCCTGACTTCGCCGTGCGATTGCACCGTGGCCCAGCAACTGGTGGCGGACGGTCAGTACGCGAGCAAGGGTGACGTGATCTTCCAACTGGTGCCGCGCAACACCCTGGCCACCGTTGATGCACGCTTCTCCTATCGCCAGTTCGGCGACGTGCGTCCGGGCACCCCGGTGAGCTTCCAGATCGCCGGCGAAGACAAGACCCGCACCGGCAAGATCGTCAGCAGCACCAGCCTGAAAAGCGAAGACCTGTCCTCCGACATCCGCGTGCAGATCAAGCCTGACGAGCCGCTCGACAGCAGCCTCGCCGGTCGCCCGGTGGAAGTGAACAGCGACCGTGGCCCGAACCTGAACTGGCTGATCGACAAAGCCATGGCTGCCGGTCTTTAAGTCGAGGACATGCCTGTGACTACTCCACCCATCTCAAGCACACCACAAACCCTGTGGGAGCGAGCTTGCTCGCGAATGCATTCTGACATTCAGCCTCAGTGCCGACTGACACACCGCTTTCGCGAGCAAGCTCGCTCCCACATGGGTTCAGTGTGCGCATTGGCTTTGGCAGTCAGTCTCGCCGGTTGCGCCGGCCTGCCCGATCAGCGCCTGGCCAACGAAGCGCTCAAGCGTGGCGACACCGCCACCGCCGCGCAGAATTATCAGCAACTGGCTGATCTGGGTTACAGCGAAGCGCAAGTCGGCCTCGCCGACATCCAGGTCGACAGCCGCGACCCTGAGCAAATGAAACAGGCCGAAGCGACTTACCGCGCCGCCGCCAGTGTTTCGCCGCGTGCTCAGGCGCGTCTTGGCCGCTTGCTGGTGGCCAAACCGGGTTCCACCGAAGCCGAGCATCACGAAGCCGAAACCCTGCTGAAAAAAGCCGCCGCCAATGGCGAAGGCAACACGTTGATCCCGCTGGCGATGCTGTACCTGCAATACCCGCACAGCTTCCCGAACATCAACGCGCAGCAGCAGATTGATCAATGGCGCAAATCCGGTTACCCGGAAGCGGGTCTGGCGCAGGTGCTGCTGTATCGCACTCAGGGCACCTACGACCAGCACCTGGATGACGTGGAAAAAATCTGCAAAGCCGCGCTCAACACCACCGACATCTGCTACGTCGAACTGGCCACGGTTTATCAGAAACGTGCCCAGCCAGAACAGCAAGCCGAGTTGATCAAGCAGATGCAGGCCGGCTACAGCCGTGGCACCGTCACCGCACAACGCGTCGATTCTGTCGCCCGTGTATTGGCCGATTCGACCCTGGGCAAGACCGACGAAAAAACCGCGCAGTCGCTGCTCGAACCGATTGCTCCGGGCTACCCGGCGTCGTGGGTGACCCTCGCACAACTGCTCTACGACTACCCGGAACTGGGCGACGTCGACCAGATGATGAAGTACCTCGACAACGGCCGCGCCGCCGACCAACCGCGCGCAGAGTTGTTGCTGGGCAAGCTCTACTACGAAGGGAAAATGGTTCCGGCCGACGCGAAAGTCGCCGAGGAACATTTCCAGAAAGCCGTTGGCCGCGAAGTTGCCGCCGACTACTACCTCGGCCAGATCTATCGCCGTGGCTACCTCGGCAAGGTCTATCCGCAGAAAGCCCTCGACCACCTGCTGACCGCTGCGCGCAACGGCCAGAACAGCGCCGATTTCGCCATCGCCCAGCTGTTCTCCCAAGGCAAGGGCACCAAACCCGACCCGCTCAACGCCTACGTGTTCAGCCAATTGGCCAAGGCACAAAACACTCCGCAAGCCGATGAGCTGGCGACCACCCTCGCCGCGCAACTGCCGCCCGAGCGTCTGGCCGAAGCGCAACGTCTGCTGCAACAAGAGCAAGCCAGCCGTGGCGCTCTGAACCCGAACACGCTGCAACTGCACGCCCTGCAAGAAGAAGACGGCGAGGAAAAATTATGAAGTTGAATCCATTCGTGAAGGCCGGTATTGGCCTTTCGTTCGCGCTGATCTGGTCTTGCCCGACACTGGCCGCGATGACTGAAACCAAGAACTTCGGCCTCGAAGTGAAAGTCACCGGCCAGTCCGAAGACGACCGTGACCTCGGCACCGCCAAGGGCGGCGACGTCAACGGTGTCGGCCTCGACCTGCGTCCTTGGATCTATGGCGAAAGCGGCGCGTGGAGCGCCTACGCCATGGGCCAGGCGGTGACCTCGACCGACATCATCGAAACCGACACCCTGCAACAATCCGACGGTGAACAAGCCACCGACAACGGTGATCGCAAAACCAAGAAAAACTACTTGGCGATGCGCGAGTTCTGGGTCGGCTACAGCGGCCTCACCCCGTACCCAGGCGAGATGCTCAAGTTCGGTCGCCAGCGCCTGCGCAATGACGACGGCCAATGGCGTGACACCAACATCGAAGCGCTGAACTGGACCTTCGACACCACCCTGTTGCGCGCCAACGCCGGTGTTGCCGAACGCTTCAGCGAATACCGCACCGACTTGAAAGAGCTGGCGCCGAAAGACAAGGATCGCCTGCATGCTTACGCCGATGCGGCCTATCAGTGGACGCCGGGCAACTGGGTCGGCATTCGCGGTCATCACACCCACGATGACGGCAAACTCGATTACGCCGAACCTGGCGTGCCGCGCGACTCGCTGGACAAGACCGAGAACGGCGACATCAGCTGGCTCGGCCTGACCGCCGACAGCGACGCCTATAACTGGCGCAACACCAACACCGTCAACTACTGGGGCAGCATCACCGGCATGAGCGGTGACCGCGACACGGTCAACGCGCTGAACGCCGATGGTTCGCGCCCGGCGCAAGCCAAGCGCAGCGATGACGTTAACGGTTGGGCCACCGACATCGGTGTGCGCCTGCGCCTCGATCCGCAATGGCAGGTCGGCGGTGCCTATGCCCGTGCCAGCGCCGATTACGAGCAGAACGGTCTGGAAAGTAACCGCTCCAACTACACCGGTACGCGCTCGCGTGTGCACCGTTTCGGCGAAGCGTTCCGTGGCGAAATGAACAACATGCAGACCGCGACGCTATTCGGTTCGTGGATGGTCAACGACGAGTACGACGCCAGCCTGATCTACCACAAGTTCTGGCGTGTCGACGGCAACAAGCCGGTGGGCAGCAACGGCATCAACGCCGTGGAAAACAACACCGACGACGCCACCGGCGCGATCCTCTCCAGCACTTCGCTGCCGCTTGAAGACGGCAACAAGGATCTGGGTCAGGAGATGGACCTGGTCGTCACCAAGTACTTCAAGCAAGGCCTGTTGCCGGCGGCGTTGAGCCAGTCGATCGACGAGCCATCGGCCCTCGTGCGCTTCCGTGGCGGTGTGTTCAAACCGGGCGATGCCTACGGCAAGCAGGTTGATTCGTACATGCACCGCGCGTTCATCGACGTGATCTGGCGCTTCTGATGCAAACCGCCAAGGGAGTGCCCGACATGCACCATGCAAGGAAAGGCTCGCTCAGCCTGTTGGCCGGCGCCATGCTGCTGGCCTCCGCTGGCGCCTTCGCCACGGTAGAACCGGCTGTGCCTCAACAGGGCAAACCGGTGACCACCGCCAAAGAGCTGCAACAAGCCAAGACCTACACCGTCAGCAGCGCACCGACCGAGGCGCTGCAACTGGCCAAGCCAAAACTGCCTGACCTTTCCGGCTTCACCGCCGAAGCCGCCGCCGCGAAGATCGTCCGCAGCAAACCGGGCAAGATCAGCGTGCGCCGGATGATGCAGGAAGACGCGCTGAAGGACTTCATCGGCGGCGACAACAAGATGGCCGAATGGGTGGTGCGTCAGCACGGCATTCCGCAGGCAATCTTCGTCGACGACGGTTACATGAACCTCAAGGATCTGGCGCAGAAACTGCCCAAGCAGTACTTCAGCGAGACCTCGCCGGGCGTGTACCTGTCGAAGCTGCCGATCGTGGTGGGCCGTAAAGGCATCCTCGAAATCGACGGCCAGACCCAGGAATTGCGCCTGTCGCAAGAGGCCGGCTCGTTCCTGGTCAACGACGGTCAGTTGTTCGTGCGTGACACCAAGATCACCGGATGGCGCGAAAAGGAAAACGGCCCGGCGACTTTCCGTTCGCCGAAGGAATTCCGTCCGTTCCTGCTCGCCTGGGGCGGCACCGAGACCTACATCGTCAACAGCAAAATGGCCAGCTTCGGTTACGCCAACAGTAAGTCCTACGGCGTGAGTATTTCCCAGTACACGCCGAACATGGCCAAGGTGCTCAAGCGTCCTGAACCGACCGGCTGGATCGTCGGCTCCGAGTTCTCCGACATGTGGTACGGCTTCTACTGCTACGAGACCCGCGACTTCGTGGTCAAGGGCAACACCTACAAAGACAACATCGTTTACGGCATCGACCCGCACGACCGTTCCCACGGCCTGATCATTGCCGAGAACACTGTGTACGGCACGAAGAAGAAGCACGGGATCATTATTTCCCGTGAGGTCAACGACAGCTTCATCTTCAACAACAAGAGCTTCGACAACCACCTCTCGGGCCTGGTGATCGACCGTAACAGCGTCAACAACATCATTGCCTACAACGAGATCTACAAGAACCACACCGACGGCATCACCCTCTACGAGTCCGCCGACAACCTGCTGTGGGGCAACAAGGTCATCAGTAACAAGCGTCACGGCATCCGCATTCGTAACAGCGTGAACATCCGCCTCTACGAAAACGTCGCCATGGCCAACGGCCTGACCGGTGTCTACGGCCACATCAAAGACCTCACCGACACCGACCGTGACATCAAGCTCGACCCGTTCGATGCGCAGGTGTCGCTGATCGTCGTCGGCGGTGAGCTGGCGGCCAATGGCAGCGGCCCGCTGTCGATCGATTCACCGTTGAGTGTCGAGCTGTATCGCGTGTCGATGCTGGCGCCGACCAAATCCAGCGGCATCAGCTTCAACGGCATCCTCGGCGAGCGCCAGGATGAAATTCTCGACCTGCTGGTGCGCCAGCAGAAAGCCGTGCTGATCGACCCTGTCGAACGCCAGACCGAAATGCGGGACTGAGGATAATTTTATGCACCCACACCTGATCAAATTACTCAGCCTGTCGGCCCTGACCGTGGGCATTCTCGCGGCCAGCAACGGCGCCCGCGCCGATGAAGGCGCCGCCGCGACGCCGCCAAAGTTCAGCGCCGAACCGTGCTGCAACCTGTGCCCGGCAGCGCATGACGCGAAGAACTACACCACGCGTTATCAGCAGAACTTCACCACGCTGGTGCAGGCACAAGGCGACTGGCTGTTCCGGACTCAGGAAGATTTGCGCACCGAGTTCAACACCACCCCGGCTGGCTACAAACGCCTGCAACAACTGCACGATGCGTTCAAGGCCAAAGGCGTCGAGCTGGTGATTGTTTACCAGCCAACCCGTGGCCTGGTGAACCGCAACAAGCTCAACCCGCAGGAAAAAGCCGCGTTCGATTACGAGAAAGCGCTGGGCAACTACAAGACGATGCTCGGGCGTTTCGCCAAGATGGGTTACGTCGTGCCGGATCTGTCGCCGCTGACCAACGAATCGCTGCCCGACACCCTGCCCGCCCACGATTTCTACTTCCGCGGCGACCAACACTGGACGCCATACGGTGCACAGCGCACGGCGAAAATCGTCGCCGAGAAGGTCAAGCAGATCCCGGCCTTCGCCGACGTACCCAAGCGTGAATTCGAAACCAAACGCTCCGGGCGCATGGGCAAGACCGGCACCCTGCACAACATGGCCGGGCAACTCTGCGGCACCAGTTACGCGATCCAGTACATGGATCAGTTCACCACCGAGCCTAAGGGCGAGGCCGGTGACGGCGACCTGTTCGGCGATTCCGGCAATCCGCAAATCACTCTGGTCGGTACTTCGCACAGCGGCAAGAACTACAACTTCGCCGGTTTCCTCGAAGAGGCCATCGGCGCCGACATTCTCAACGTCGCCTTCCCCGGCGGTGGTCTGGAAGGTTCGATGCTGCAGTACCTCGGCAGCGACGAATTCCAGAAGACCCCGCCGAAAATTCTCATCTGGGAATTCTCGCCGCTGTATCGCCTCGATCAGGAGACCATCTATCGCCAGATGATGTCCCTGCTCGACAACGGCTGCGAAGGCAAAGACGCACAGATGTCCGCGAGCACCACGCTCAAGCCGGGCGGCAAACAAGAACTGCTGGTCAACAGCAAGAACCTGAACCTGCAAAACAGCAACCATCAGGTCGACATCCGCTTCGCCGACCCTTCGGTGAAAACCCTGCAAGCCACCCTCTGGTACATGAACGGTCGCCACGAGGACATCAAGATCGAGAAACCGGAAACCTCCGACACCGACGGTCGTTTCGCCTTTGAGCTGCGCACGGACGAAGACTGGGCCTCGCAAAACCTGCTGGCGGTCGAAGTCCAGGGCCCGGAAGCGGGCACCGCGCCACAGAAAGTCGAAGCGAAAATCTGCAAACGCAACGTATTCCCGGGCGCTGGGCAACAAACCGCTCAGGTCGGGCAATGAGGTCTGCTATGCGAAACTCGAAACTGAAAACTCTTTTAGCGCCGACGCTGCTCGGGCTGGCAATCTTCGCCGGCACCGCGCAGGCCGCCGCGCCACTGCGTCCACCTCAGGGCTATTTTGCGCCTGTGGATAAATTCAAGACCGGTGACAAAAGCGAAGGCTGCGATGCGATGCCGACGCCGTACACCGGGCCGCTGCAATTTCGCAGCAAATACGAAGGTTCGGACAAGGCCCGCGCAACACTGAACGTGCAGTCGGAAAAAGCCTTTCGCGACACCACCAAAGACATCACCACGCTGGAACGCGGCACCGCCAAACGGGTGATGCAGTTCATGCGCGACGGTCGCCCGGAGCAGCTCGATTGCACGCTGAACTGGCTGGCTACTTGGGCTCGGGCGGATGCACTGATGTCGAAAGACTTCAACCACACCGGCAAGTCGATGCGCAAATGGGCGCTGGGCAGCATGGCCTCTTCGTACATTCGCCTGAAGTTCTCCGACTCGCACCCGCTGGCCCAGCATCAGCAGGAAGCGCAGTTGATCGAGGCGTGGTTCAGCAAAATGGCCGATCAGGTGGTCAGCGACTGGGACAACCTGCCGCTGGAAAAAACCAACAACCACTCCTACTGGGCTGCATGGTCGGTGATGGCGACGTCGGTCGCGACCAACCGCCGCGACCTGTTTGACTGGGCGGTGAAGGAATACAAGGTCGGCGCCAATCAAGTCGATGCCGACGGTTACCTGCCGAACGAACTCAAGCGCCAGCAACGCGCCCTCGCCTATCACAACTACGCCCTGCCGCCGCTGGCGATGATCGCCAGTTTCGCTCAGGTCAACGGAGTCGATTTGCGTCAGGAAAACAACGGTGCGCTGAAGCGTCTGGGTGATCGGGTGTTGTCGGGGGTGAAAGACCCGGATGAATTCGAGAAGAAGAACGGCAAAGAGCAGGACATGACCGACTTGAAAGAGGACATGAAATTCGCCTGGCTCGAACCGTTCTGCACCCTCTACACCTGTGCGCCGGATGTCATCGAGAAGAAGCGCGGCATGCAGCCGTTCAAGACCTTCCGCCTCGGCGGCGACCTGACCAAGGTCTACGACCCGTCCCATGAAAAGGGCAACAAAGGCAGTTAGTCGCTGATCGTTCCCACGCTCTGCGTGGGAATGCAGCACGGGACGCTCTGCGTCCCAAAGCGTGACGCAGAGCGTCACAAGAGGCATTCCCACGCAGAGCGTGGGAACGATCACACCCCTCCACTACCACGGGGGGTTTGGGGGGGCTTTGGCCCTTGACTGTTGGTTCAAACATGGAGAGATCGGGATGGTATTTTCATCCAACGTGTTCCTGTTTCTGTTCTTGCCGATCTTTCTCGGCTTGTACTACTTGAGCGGGCAACGCTATCGCAACCTGCTGCTGCTGATCGCCAGCTACGTGTTCTATGCCTGGTGGCGTGTGGACTTCCTCGCGCTGTTCGCCGCCGTCACGCTGTGGAACTACTGGATCGGCCTCAAAGTCGGTGCCGCCGGCGTGCGGACCAAACCGGCGCAGCGCTGGCTGTTGCTCGGCGTCGCGGTGGACCTGTGCATTCTCGGCTACTTCAAGTACGCCAACTTCGGCGTCGACAGCATCAACGCGATGATGACGTCAGTCGGTCTTGAGCCGTTCATCCTCACCCACGTGCTGCTGCCGATCGGGATCTCGTTCTACATTTTCGAATCGATCAGCTACATCATCGACGTGTATCGCGGCGACACCCCGGCCACACGCAACCTGATCGACTTCGCCGCGTTCGTGGCGATCTTCCCGCACTTGATTGCCGGCCCGGTTCTGCGTTTCCGCGACCTCGCCGACCAGTTCAACAACCGCACGCACACCCTCGACAAGTTCTCCGAGGGCTGCACGCGGTTCATGCAGGGTTTCATCAAAAAGGTCTTCATCGCTGACACCCTCGCGGTGGTCGCTGACCATTGTTTCGCCCTGCAAAACCCGACCACCGGCGATGCTTGGCTCGGCGCGCTGGCGTACACCGCGCAGCTGTATTTCGACTTCTCCGGTTACAGCGACATGGCGATTGGTCTGGGCTTGATGATGGGTTTCCGCTTCATGGAAAACTTCAAACAGCCGTACATCAGCCAGTCGATCACCGAGTTCTGGCGTCGCTGGCACATCAGCCTGTCGACCTGGCTACGCGATTATCTGTACATCACCCTCGGCGGTAACCGTAAAGGCACGCTGATGACCTATCGCAACCTGTTCCTGACCATGCTCCTCGGTGGTCTGTGGCACGGCGCGAACATCACCTACATCGTCTGGGGCGCCTGGCACGGCATGTGGCTGGCAATTGAAAAAGCGCTGGGCCTGAACACTTCGCCGCGCAGCCTCAACCCGATCCGCTGGGCGCTGACCTTCCTGCTCGTGGTGATGGGCTGGGTGATCTTCCGCGCGGAGAACCTGCACGTTGCCGGGCGCATGTACGGCGCGATGTTCAGCTTCGGTGAATGGTCGCTGTCGGAACTCAATCAGGCCAGCCTCACCGGCCTGCAAGTGGCAACCCTCGTGGTGGCATACGTGACATTGGCGTTCTTCGGTCTGCGCGATCTGTACACCAACCAGCCGCCGGCCAAAACCAAACCTGAAGTCAACGTCGAGGCCAACGGCCCTGCCACCGCGACCCCGGGGATGATCAAAGCAGCCCCAGGCGAAAACCCGGCGAGCATCCACGAGCCTGGCTACACCGTCGGCGTCGAAGCCCAGGTGCAACCGGCCTACTGGAGCGCGGACTGGTCACGCTACGTGATGCGCGGCCTGATCCTGCTGCTGTTCATCGCTTCGATTCTCAAACTCTCGGCGCAAAGCTTCTCGCCGTTCCTTTACTTCCAGTTCTGAGGGATCTGACATGACCCGCTCATTACGCATCTTCTACATCGCCCTGTTCCTGGTGACGCTGTTGGTCCTCGGTCTGTGGTCGGTTCGCAGCTTCTTCGGCTTCAGCACCAATGCCGATGCGACGGTACTCAACGGCCGCTGGACCAAGGCTGTGGAAACCCATTACGACGATGAATTCCCGATCAAGCGTCTGGGCACCAACCTCTGGGCCGCGCTGGATTTCAAACTGTTCAACGAAGGTCGTCCGGGCGTGGTGCTCGGTCGCGATCAGTGGTTGTACAGCGATGAGGAATTCAACCCGATCGTCAACGAAGAGCTGAACCTGCAAGGCAACTACGCGCTGGTCGAAGGCGTGCGCCAGACCCTGAAAGCGAAAGGCGTGAAACTGGTGATGGCGATCGTGCCGGCCAAGGTTCGTCTGTACCCGGAGCATCTGGGTGAAGTGAAACCGGCGAGCATCCACGAAAATCTCTATCAGGATTTCCATGCTCGTGTAGCCGCCGACAAGATCCTCGCCCCTGACCTGCTCAAGCCTTTCCAACAGGCCAAGCAGAACGGTCAGCAAGTGTTCCTGCGCACCGATACGCACTGGACGCCGGAAGGCGCGGAGATCGCGGCGAACACCCTGGCGAAAACCATCGCCGACAAGTTCCCGCTCAGCGGCGAGCCGCAGCGCTTCGTCACCACGCCAGCGGAGAAGGTCACGCACAAGGGCGATCTGCGCTTGTTCCTGCCGCTCGATCCGCTGTTTGAAAACCTGATGCCGGCGCAAGAACCATTGCAAAAGCGCAACACCGTCGCGGCCGGCGATCAGCCTGCCAGTGACGACGCACTGTTTGCCAGCAATGAAGTGCCGGTGGCACTGGTCGGCACCAGCTACAGCGCCAACCCCAACTGGAACTTCGTCGGTGCGCTGAAACAAGCGCTGCACAGCGACGTGGTGAGCTACGCCGAAGACGGCCACGGCCCGATCCTGCCGATGCTCAGCTACCTGAAAAGCGAAGACTTCAAGAACAGCCCGCCACAGGTGCTGATCTGGGAGTTTCCTGAACGTTATCTGCCTGTGAACAACGAAATCGGCGACGCCGACCCGCAGTGGGTCGCAGAGCTTAAACAAGCCGGCGCGCGCCAACAAAACGTAGCAATCAACACTAAATCCGAGACGCCCGATCGGGCGCAAAACTGAAAGAGAGGTACACCATGACTTTCACAACTACTCCTCGTCGTCTCGCAAAACGCATTGCACTGGTTGCAGGTTTGAGCGTGCTGTCGGTTCAAGCTTTCGCCGGTGGCGACGCCGCGCTCTACGGCCCGACCGCACCGAAAGGTTCGACCTTTGTGCGTGTCTACAACGCCAGCAACGCTGAAATCAGCGCGACGGTCGGCAGCACCAACCTGAGCGACGTTGCGCCACTGGCCAGCAGCGATTTCAGCTTCATGCCGGGCGGTGATTACAGCGCCAAGGTCGGCAGTCAGACCCTGCCGGTGAAACTCGCCGGTGACCACTACTACACCCTAGTCAACAACGCTTCCGGCGCGCCGCAACTGATTGAAGAGCCGCCGTTCAAGAACAAGCAGAAATCCCTGGTGCGCGTGCAGAACCTCAGCGACAAACCGCTGACCCTGAAGACCGCCGACGGCAAGACCGACGTGGTGCCGAACGTGGCCGCCAAGGGCCGTGGCGAACGTGAAATCAACCCGGTGAAAGTCAGCCTGGCGCTGTACGAAGGTGACAAGAAAGTCGGCGACGTGAAGCCGGTCGCTCTGGAACGCGGTGAAGCAGCAGTGCTGTACGTCACCGGCAGCGGCAGCAGCCTGTCGCCAGTCTGGGTGAAACGTCCGGTATCGACTCGCTAACAAATTTCCCGAACTGACGCTTTTCCCCATGTAGGAGTGAGCCTGCTCGCGATATCGGTTTCACATTCAAAGAATGTGTTGATTGACCCACCGCAATCGCGAGCAGGCTCACTCCTACAGGGGATCGGGTTGTCAGTTTGGGTACGAGACAAAAACAAGAGTGAAACGACACAGCGTTCGTGCCTCTAACCAATCGATTTTATGGAGTAAACAATATGATTCCGGTGATCTTGTCAGGTGGTAGCGGTTCACGTCTTTGGCCGCTTTCGCGTAAGCAGTTCCCTAAGCAATTTCTCGCCCTGACCGGCGAACATACCCTGTTCCAGCAGACCCTCGAGCGCCTGGTGTTCGAAGGCATGGACACCCCGATCGTGGTCTGCAACAAGGATCACCGCTTCATCGTCAACGAGCAGTTGAGCAACCGCAATCTGGAATGCCAGCGCATCCTCATGGAACCGTTCGGCCGCAACACCGCGCCGGCCGTGGCGCTGACCGCGATGATGCTGGTCAATGAAGGCCGTGACGAACTGATGCTGGTGCTGCCGGCTGACCACGTCCTCGAAGACCAGAAAGCCCTGCAACGCGCCCTCGCCCTCGCCACCGTCGCTGCCGAAAACGGCGAAATGGTGCTGTTCGGCGTACCCGCGACCAAACCGGAAACCGGTTACGGCTACATCAAATCCACCGGCGATTCGCTGCTGCCGGAAGGCGTCAGCCGCGTTTCGCACTTCGTCGAAAAACCCGACGTCAAACGTGCCACCGAATACGTAGAATCCGGCGGTTACTACTGGAACAGCGGCATGTTCCTGTTCCGCGCCAGCCGCTTCCTCGAAGAACTGAAAAAGCACGACCCGGACATCTACGACACCTGCCTGCTGACCCTCGAACGCAGCCAGCAGGACGCCGACACCATCACCTTCGACGAAGCCACCTTCGCCTGCTGCCCGGACAACTCCATCGACTACTCCGTCATGGAAAAAACCCAGCGCGCCTGCGTCGTGCCGTTGACCGCTGGCTGGAGCGATGTCGGTTGCTGGTCGTCGCTGTGGGAAGTCAACGAGAAAGACGCCAACGGCAACGTCACCAAGGGCGATGTGGTCATCCAGGACAGCAAGAACTGCATGATCCACGGCAACGGCAAACTGGTGTCGGTGATCGGTCTGGAAAACATTGTGGTGGTCGAAACCAAAGACGCCATGATGATCGCCCACAAAGACAAGGTTCAGGGCGTCAAGCAGATGGTCAACACGCTCAACGAGCAGGGCCGCAGCGAAACCCAGAACCATTGCGAAGTCTATCGTCCGTGGGGCTCGTATGACTCGGTGGACATGGGCGGGCGTTTCCAGGTCAAGCACATCTCGGTGAAACCGGGCGCGTGCCTGTCGCTGCAGATGCACCACCACCGCGCCGAGCACTGGATCGTGGTCAGCGGCACTGCCGAAGTGACCTGCGACGAAAACGTGTTCCTGCTCTGCGAAAACCAGTCGACCTACATCCCAATCGCCTCGGTGCATCGCCTGCGCAACCCGGGCAAAATCCCGCTGGAAATCATCGAAGTTCAGTCCGGTTCGTACTTGGGTGAGGACGATATCGAGCGCTTCGAAGATATCTACGGGCGCTCCACTCCGATCGAACGTGGCGTGTCGGTGAAGACCATCGCGCAATAACTGATCGAAAAAACAAGAAGCCCCCGTCCAGCCCACTGCGTCCCCTATCCGCAGCGGGTTGGGCGGGGGCTTTTTTTGCTCGAGCTCTGTGTCGTCTGAACTGGCCCCTTCGCGAGCAGGCTCGCTCCCACATTTGAAATGCATTCCCCTGTGGGAGCGAGCCTGCTCGCGAAGAGGCCCTATCAAACACCTCAAGTCCCGATGCCCATCGCCAACCTCACCTACGCTTAGGTAGGATGCCCCTCTCTCTCCTCGAGGTTGTGCGACATGTTTATCGGCATTCTGCTGGTCATCACCTGGTTGATCCTGCTGTTGCGCTATCCGGCCAAGGCCTTGCCGGTTTCGGTGGCGGCAGCGATTGGCCTGGGTTTTGTGGCCATGTGGGTGGTGTGGCTGGACAACCGCGAGATCAAGCAACTGGCGCGTCTTGAGATGCGTATCGCTTACGCCCCGGAACAATGCCCGGCAGATCGCCCGCTGCAACTGAAAATGAAAAACGGCAACGACGTGCCCCTGACCGAACTGCGCTGGCGCATTGCTGCCTACGCGCCCGGCGACACGGTCAATCTGGCCGACAACCAATACACCGCCCCGCGCTATCGCGGTCCCGGCGAATTGCAGGCCGGCGGCGACTGGGAAGACTGCCTGCCGATGCCGCCCCTGCGCCCCGGATATCGCCCACAAACCCTGGAATTTCGCGCCGAGCGATTGCAGGGCAGTTTCTCCGACTGATCCTCCCTTCCCCACTCTTTTGCACAAGGAATGCGCCATGCCCGTTGCGTTGATTACCGGTTGTTCCAGCGGCATCGGCCGCGCCCTCGCCGATGCGTTCAAAGCCGCCGGTTTCGAAGTCTGGGCCAGTGCGCGCAAGGCTGAAGATGTCGCGTTGCTGGCGTCTGCCGGGTTCACCGCCGTGCAACTCGACGTCAATGACAGCGCAGCGCTGGAGCAACTTGGCGAGCGGATCAACCAACAACACGGCGGTCTCGATGTGCTGATCAACAATGCGGGTTACGGCGCCATGGGGCCGCTGCTCGATGGCGGTGTGGCGGCCATGCAGCGCCAGTTCGAAACCAATGTGTTTTCGATTGTCGGCGTTACGCGCGCATTGTTTCCGGTACTGCGCCGGAGCAAAGGATTGGTGGTGAACATCGGCAGTGTTTCCGGCGTGTTGGTCACACCGTTTGCCGGTGCTTACTGCGCCTCGAAAGCAGCGGTGCATGCCTTGAGCGATGCGCTGCGCATGGAGTTGGCACCTTTCGGCATTCGCGTGATGGAAGTGCAGCCGGGGGCGATTCAATCGAGTTTTGCCAAAAACGCCGGGCACGAGGCCGAGCAATTGATCAACGAGCAGTCGCCGTGGTTTCCGCTGCGTGAGGGCATTCGTGCGCGGGCCAAGGCGTCGCAAGACAAGCCGACGCCGGCCAGCGAGTTTGCCGCTGAGTTGCTCAAGGCTGTGCAGCAGAGCAAACCGCCACGCTTGATCCGCATCGGAAATGGCAGCCGCGCGTTGCCGTTGTTGGCGACGTTGTTGCCCAAGGGCTTGCTGGAATCGACGTTGATGAAGCGCTTCGGTTTGCGTGGGCGGCTCTGATTTAACTGGATGAAATTGCCAAATCGACCGATCAAAGTAGAATGCGCCGCACTTGAAGCAGCCAATGCTTCAAGTGAACCGGATAGCGTATGGAATCGCTGGCGCACGCACCGAAGCAAGGGAATTGCTGAACACTGATATCCCCCTCCCCCGGCCTTTCTTTGCGGAAACGTCGCTGCTTTGTTTGCCTGCCTGACGCCGCCCTGCGTTCGCTTCACTTCAGATCAGGACCAACTTTTGAAAGTTCTCAACGTATTGCCTGTGGCATTGCTCGCATGGCTGGCGGGCTGTTCGACTCAAGAAGTGCCCCTCAACGACACGCTGCCGAAATTGACCGCACAAGCGCTCTTGCCAGCCGTCACCGCAAACGAATACTGCAATCCGCAGATGGACAGCGACATTCTGTTTGGCACAGGTTTGCTGATGTTCGAAGACGGATCACGCGATGTCGCCCAAACTTGCCTGGTCATGGCAGCGCCGAAACACCCTCGGGCGTTTTGCTACCTGTCCAGAATGGTGATGCAGTCCGGCGACCTGAGCAAAAACAAAGACCTGGTCTTCAACTACACAGGTTATGCGGCTAAGCAAAATGACTGGTGCGCGGAGTACGGCATGTACGATATGTACAGTTCCGGCACTCTCGGGGCGAAGAAAGATGCCGCACTTGCCATGCGTTGGCTGCTGCGCTCCTCGCAACACGGTTATCCCGATGCCCGGAAGCAACTGATCAAGCAGTACGAAGAACAGGGCAATCTGGCCGAAGCATACGCGTGGAGCAAATTCCTCACCGACGCAGAGGACGCCCGCATCGGTGCCACACTCAAAACCCGGATGTCTGCGGCACAAATTGCCGAGGCCGACAAACGCTACAACGAGCTCGTCCCCCAGGTCGCCAGCAAGGCTGCCTTGGACGCCGAAGAACGGGCAGAGGACGTCGCCCGCTACTCCGCCCAGATCTATCAGGATTATCCGGATACCTTCAAGGGACTGACGTCCGCCGAACGTTATGCCTACATGAGTCAGTCGATCGGCGATGCAATGGACCTGCCATTCATCAGGAACCGTGATCATGTATTGATCTACATCGTGATCAATCGCGCCGCTCAGTTGAAAAAATCTGACGCAAACATTGCCAATGACCAGCGGATTGTCACCCTCATTGAAGACAAACGACTAACCGTCGATGAGACCATCGAGTCCGGACTGCGGGTGGTCAAAACGTTCTACCGATAACCCCGATCGCGAGCAGGCTCGCTCCTACAGTGGATCTTCTGCGTGACACAGATCCAGTGTAGGAGTGAGCCTGCTCGCGATGCAGACAACTCGGTCCATCAGTTATCCACAGCGCTCTGCTTTACCACGACCGTACAAGTAATCCCTGCCGCCAACAAAACACCCTCCGGCACTTCATCAATGTGAATCCGCACCGGCACTCGCTGGGCCAACCGCACCCAGTTGAACGTCGGGTTCACATCGGCGATCAACTCGCGGCTTTCCGGGTTGTCGCGGTCATAGATGCCGCGAGAAATACTTTCCACATGCCCCTTGAGCACTTCGCCGCTCATCAACTGCATGTCGGCCTTATCGCCGACTTTCACGTGCGGCAGTTTGGTTTCTTCAAAGAAGCCGTAAACCCAGAACGAGTTCATGTCGACCACGGCCATTTTCGCCTCGCCGATGCGCGCGTAGTCACCGCGATGCACATTGAGGTTGGTCACATAACCGTCGACCGCCGCGCGCACTTCAGTGCGTTTCAGGTTGAGTTCGGCGGCTTCCAGTTGCGCCTGCGCGTGTTGGTAATCGGCCAGCGCGGCGTCGGCGATGTTGCTGGCGTCGTCGCGGTTTTCCTTGGAGATCACCAGGTTGTCCAGATCGGCGCGGCGATGGGCGTTGACCTTGCGCATCTCCCACGTCGACTTACGCGAGGCGACCAGCGACTGCGCCTGTTTCACTGCGATGCGGTAATGCTCAGGGTCGATCTGCATGAGCAGATCACCCTTCTTCACCAGTTGATTGTCGCGCACCGGCACATCGATCACTTCGCCGGTGACGTCGGCGGCGACGTTGATGATGTCGGCGCGAACCCGACCGTCGCGGGTCCATGGTGTGTTCATGTAATGCTCCCACAACGTGCGGCCGATCCACAGCGCCAGGGCCAGCACCAGCAGGGTCGCGAGCAGGCTGAAAAACTTTTTCATCAGATCGTTCTCAACGGTAGACAGTCAGCGCCATGGCGCCGAACAGACAGGTAAACAGACTCAGACGCAGCAGCGCCGGGTGCCAGAAAAAACGGTACAGGTCGAACCCGGACAAAAACCGGTCCAGCGCCCAGGCCAGCGCCGCAGCAATGAAAAACATCAGGGTCATGGTCGGCATGTACACGCCGTGGAAGGCGATTTCACGAGGCATGGGCAAGTCCTTCGGGCTTGGCAACGGCGTAGGCAGCGAGCGGTGATTGCGGGTCGAGCAGCGAAGTGCGGATGAAGTGCAGATAGCTCTTCACCCGACGCAACGCCGAGGTATCGAAGTGTGGCGCGAACGGCTCATCAGTGGCCGCGACACGGCTGATCGCATGGTCGACCGCGACCAGTGCGCGTTCGAGATTGCTGGAGTTCGGTTGCAGAAACAGGCGCACCAGCGCGCGGCCCATCACACGGATAGCCTGGCGCCACGGCTGCGATTCGGCGTAGGCCGGGTGCACCGGGAGGATCGCCTGTTCCTTGCGCAGCTCGATGATCGCGTGGCCGACTTCCAGCACCACGAACATCCAGCGCAGCAGGTTCTTTTGCACCTTCGGTTGCCCGGCCGCGAGACCGTAAGCCTGATGCAGCAAATCGCGGGTGCGACTCTCGAAGCTGGAGGCCAGGCCTTTCAGTTTGCCGCTGATCGCGTAGACCACTTGGCCGCGCAGATCCTGCTCCAGACGCTTCCATAACCAGCGACTGTTCGGCGGCAAAATAATCGCACCTGCAGCGGCACACACCAGCATGCCCATGACCATGGCGATGTAGTCGTTGATAAAGGTATACGGGTTGTAAATGGTCAGGTTGTCCGGCACCGAACCGGTGCTGAAGAAGATCAGCAGACCGAGGCCGACCCCGGCGTATTGCGGCCTTGACGTGAGGAACGAGCCGAGCACGATCACCGGTGCGAGCATCACGCACAGCAGCGGGAAACCGTCGATCCACGGGAAGATGAAAAACATCTCGACGAAGCCGATAAGAGCCCCGAGGAACGTTCCACACGCCATCTGGAACGCCATGCGTTTGGGGTTCGGCGTGGCGGCGGAGAGGCCCACGGTGGCGGCGGCAATCAGCGTCATCGTCGCGCCACTTGGCCAAGCGGTGGCAACCCAATAACTGCCCAGCACAAGCAGAATGAACGAGGCACGAATGCCCGATGCAGCGGCGGCCCACCAGTTGGTTTGCGGGGTGAACGGTTCATCCCAGCGCTCGCGTTCGTGGCGGTGATCGGCCAATGAGGCGTGGGTCTGTGCATAACCGTGCAGGTCATCGACGAAGCGATAGAGCAATTCGTACGCGGTGTGGAAATCCAGTTGCTCGGCTTCGCTCGGATCGGTGTCCTGAAAGATTGCGCGCAAGGTTCGAACGCGTGCCGGCAGGCCTTCCTTGTAGGTCGCCAATGCCGTCGCCAAGCGGGCGGCATCGGGGCTGGTCAGGGCGCGGCCGCTGAAACCGTCGAGCACTTCGGCGAGATCCTGCAGACCGGGTCTGATCGCCGCGACGACGTGTTCTTCGCCATTGCCGCGCAGACGTTCAAGCAACTGATGCAGGGCATTGAAGCGCGTGGTGATGCCCATGAACTCGCTGTTCAAGCGGCTCAGGCGACCGTTGCGCCGACGCATGTGCGGGTCTTCGAACACGGTCACGCTGCGCAGGCCTTCGAGGCCCACGGCTTCAGCAATGAAGCGCACGTTGCTCGCCTCGAAAGACTCGGCTTTGCTGCGCCCGCGCAGGCCATCGGTGACGAATAAAGCGAACACACCGAAGCGCTGATACAAGGCGTTGCGCATGGCGGCACTGGCGGTTTGCGGCAAGATTGCGGCGCTGATCAGCGTAGAACAGAGAATCCCCAACGAGATTTCCAGCACTCGCCACACGGCGGCCATAAACGCGCCGTCCGGATGCGCCAGCGCTGGCAAGCCGACCATCGCGGCGGTGTAACCCGCGAGGACAAAACCGTACGCACGGAAGTTACGGCAACGTGCGGCACCCGCCGAGCAGATACCGACCCAGATCGCCAATGAGCCGAGAAACAGCTCGGTGTTTTGCGCGAACAAGGCGATCAGCGTGACCATCATCGCCGACCCGGCCAGCGTGCCGAGGAAGCGATAGAAACTCTTGGCGAACACCTGGCCGCTCTGCGGCTGCATGACGATAAACACGGTAATCATGGCCGTGCGCGGTTGCGGCAGTTCCAGGCGCATGGCCAGCCACAGGGTGAGGAACGCGGCGAGCAACACCTTGAAGATGTAGACCCAGGTCACGCCATCGCTGCGCGCCCAGTCGAAGAAACCCCGGCGCCATTCCAGGGAGTAGAGCCAGCGCAGAGGTGCGGGCAAGGGAGTCATTCAATGTACTCAAGAATATTCAGGTAAAACGCGGTCCCTGTAGGAGTGAGCCTGCTCGCGATAGCCATTTCACATTCAACATTTCTGTCGACTGAAACACCGCTATCGCGAGCAGGCTCACTCCTACAATGGGTTGTGTGTTCAATGCAGGAGTGTCGGGGTTTTCGGCGCTTGGGTTTTCTCGGCAGTCGGGACGTCGTCGCCGGCACCGAGGCCACCGCCCAGCGCAGTTACCAACTCGGCATGCGCACTCAACCGCGCCGCCTGCACCTGCTGCTGCACCTGCTGCTGCTTGAACAGCAACGTCTGCGCATTGAGCACATTGAGGTAATCGGTGAGGCCGCGTTGATAAGCGATCATCGCGATGTCGTAAGTCTTCTGCGCCGTGGCCACCGACTCGGCGGCGAAGCCTTGCTGCTTGTCCATGGACTCGCGGCGAATCAGTTGATCGGAGATATTCTTCAGCGCATTCACCAGCGTCTGGTTGTAATGCGCCACAGCGATGTCGTAACCGGCCGACGCCTCACCCAATTCGGCGCGCAACCGCCCTCCGTCGAAGATCGGCAGCGAGATCGCCGGGCCGACGTTGTAGTTGAGTTTCTTGCCGGTCAAAAACTCCAGCGCACCACCGCCGGTAGCCATGTAGCCGAGGCTGCCGACCAGATCGACGTTGGGGTAAAACCCGGCATGCGCCACATCGATGCCACGCGCCTGCGCCGCCACTTGCCAGCGACTGGCGACCACGTCCGGCCGCTGGCCGAGCAGTTCGGCGGGCAATGCCGACGGCAGTTTCAACGCTGCACCGAGCGACAGAGTCGGACGCTGCAACTGCGCACCTTCCCCTGGCCCTTTACCCGCCAGCGCTGCAAGTTGATTGCGACTGAGGGCAATCTCCTCATCCAGCGCATCGATTTGCCGATGGGTTTCCGGCAACGGCGTTTGCGCCTGACTGACTTCGAAGTGCGTACCAATGCCGCCATTCAAACGCTTCTGCGCCAGATCGAGAATCTGCTGTTGCTGTTTGAGCGTCGCCGCGACGATGTCGCGTTGCGCGTAATGCAGCGACAGTTCGATGTAGGCGCGAACGATGTTGTTCTGCAATTCCAGCTGCGCCAGTCGCGCCTCGGCGGCGCTCATGTGCGCCAGATCCACCGCCCGCTCACTGGCATTGCTTTCTCGGCCCCAGAGGTCGAGGGCGTAGCTGAAACCCAGCGCGGCGTTGTTGTCCCAGGTGGTGGTGTTGGCCAGCTCGCCGGGGCCGTAGAACTGATCGGTCGGCCAGTTGTGGCGTTTGAGGGTCGACTCGCCATTGATCTGCAACGACTCGGCCGCCTCGGCGACACCGGCCATGGCTTTCGCCTGACGCACTCGCGCGGCGGCCATGGCCATGGTCGGGCTGCCTTGCACGGCGAGGTCGATCCAGCGATTGAGTTGCGGGTCGCCGTAGGCTTGCCACCATTGTGCAGTAGGCCAATTGGCGTCACGGGCGGCGTGGGCGATGGCGTCGTCGGTGGCCAGTGAATTGGCCTCCAACGCCTTGCCCTGTGGAGCAATTCCGTCCGTTGAGATGCAGCCGCTGAGACCCAGAGTAAAAGCCAGAACACTGAGCGGCAAAAGCGCTCTGTTGATGCGACGCGGCACAGCTGCGAATTCCTGAGAGAGGGGTAGATCGAGGACCCGTGTAGGCGCTGCCGCAGGCTGCGATCTTTTGATCTTGATTCCCTTAAACCAAAATCAAAAGATCGCAGCCTTCGGCAGCTCCTACAGGGATCGGGGCAATTCTAGGGAAGGCCCTGTACGGCGATAAGCTGGGATTTCTGTGAATCTTTGTTACGGTTAACGAGATAATCCTTAAGTCTGGGGTCTCAGCCCCCGAAACTTCGTGTCACAATTTGCCATCTCCCTTGAGAGCACCCCATGGACACTTTGCAAAACATGCGCGCCTTCAGTTGCGTGGCCGAAGCCGGCAGCTTCACCGCCGCCGCCGTGCAACTCGACACCACCACCGCCAACGTCTCGCGCGCGGTCTCCAACCTGGAAGCCCACCTGCAAACCCGCTTGCTCAACCGCACCACTCGGCGCATCGCCCTCACCGAAGCGGGCAAACGCTACCTGCTGCGCTGCGAACAGATTCTGGCCTACGTTGAAGAAGCCGAAGCCGAAGCCAGCGACGCCCACGCGCGCCCGGCCGGGCAATTGAAAGTGCACACGATGACCGGCATCGGCCAGCACTTCGTCATCGACGCCATCGCCCGCTACCGCAAGACGCACCCCGACGTAACCTTCGACCTGACCCTGGCCAACCGCGTGCCGGACCTGCTCGACGAGGGCTACGACGTGTCCATCGTGCTGGCCAGCGAACTGCCGGATTCGGGTTTTGTTTCGCAACGGCTGGGCATCACCTACAGCATCGTCTGCGCCTCACCCGCCTACGTGAAAGCCAACGGCGCCGCGCAAAAGCCCAGCGACCTGCTCAACCACGCCTGCCTGCGCCTGGTCAGCCCGGTGATCCCCCTGGAAAAATGGGCCTTCGACGGCCCGGAAGGCCAGGAAATGGTCACCATCAACAGCTCGCCGTTTCTGGTGAACTCCGCCGACGCGATGAAAACCGCGATCACCAGTGGCATGGGCGTAGGCGTGTTGCCGGTGTATGCGGCGATCGAAGGCTTGCGCAACGGCACGCTGGTGCGGGTCATGCCGAACTACCGCTCGCAAGAGCTGAACCTGTATGCGATCTACCCGTCGCGGCAATATCTGGATGCGAAGATCAAGACGTGGGTCGAGTATTTGCGCGGGTCGTTGCCGGAGATTCTCGCGGCGCACCAGGCCGAATTGGCCGCTTACGAATTAAGCGGCAGCCTCGCTGGCGTGCGTGTTGCCAACTGATTTTCAACACACCAAGAACCCCGTAGGAGCTGCCGCAGGCTGCGATCTTTTGATCTTGATGTTTAATCGCAGCCTACCGCAGGGCCTACAAAAACGGGGATTTCGCGGATGTTTCCGACAGGTTTTGACGGTTGTTCGTCGGAAGTGCGGTGGCTAGGATTTGGGTGTCGCTGATGCTTCAGCGACCGGGTCTGGAAAACCCGATTTCAACTACCAAAGCTCATGGCATACTGCGGCGCTTTTTAGCTCGCAATGTTATGGCGGCTGCGCGCGGGAGGCCCTTGGGCCTGCCGGTTTTGGTGAGTTGACCGGTTTTTCCAGTCCGCGCACAGCTGCCACCCTTTCGCCTGGAAAACGAAAAGTGGCAGCTTCAACTCAACTTGCCACGAGTATGTTTCCTATGTTCAAACCAACGCCTAATCCACCTGAAACCGACGACACCACCCCCTACGAATTCCCCGGCTCAAAGAAATTCCACGAAGCCGCCGAACGCGCCCTCGACCACTACCTAAAACCCAACGCACTCACCCTGCGCTTCCACAAACCCAGCACCATGTTCCAGGTCGCCCCGGAACAGGACAGCGAAAGCCTGCTGGTCCACGCCTGCGAATCACTAGCCCAAGCCAGCCTGATGACCAGCGACATCGCCGCCTACATCGACCTGCCGCAACGACGCACGATTCTGGCGATTCAGCAGATCATCATGCTTGCTGAACTGGCGGTGAATCGGGTGCTGGATAACCACGAAATCCCGCAACCTCCGGCACACAGCTAAAAGCCCCTCACCCTAACCCTCTCCCGGAGGGAGAGGGGACTGACTGTGGTGTTTGGCAGAGTTACGCCGACGTGAAATACCGAGTCGAACTCAGGTTCTGAAAGGCCCGAAAATCGGCTCCCTCTCCTAGGGGAGAGGGCTGGGGTGAGGGGTAAATTCACCGCAAAACAAAAGCCGAGCGCGTGTCTTCACCTTTCACCGTCGACTGCTGCCATGGCCAAACCTTAAACGTAAAATCATCTTCGCGCAGATCAGCCAGAGCCTGCGGTCGCCGGACTTCCCGTTTAAAAATCAAGCAATCCACTCCTACGACAACTCCTACGAAAACCAGGAATCTGCGGATGTTTCCGACAGGTTTTGACGGTTGTCCGTCGGAAGTGCGGTGGCTAGGATTTGAGTGTCGCTGACGAATCAGCGACCGGACTTGGTCGTCCGGGTTTAGAATGGCGCACTTTTTCAAGCTTGCTTAATGGCGAACTGTGCGTGGGAGGGCTTTGGCCCTGCCGGGTTTCCATTCCCTGGTCGACCAACCCGCGTACAGTTCGCCACCCTACTGCTTGGTCGCAGTACGTGACGAACTCCACATCCCGAATGGAGTTTCACAATGTTCAAACCAACGCCTAATCCACCTGAAACCGACGACACCACCCCCTACGAATTCCCCGGCTCAAAGAAATTCCACGAAGCCGCCGAACGCGCCCTCGACCACTACCTAAAACCCAACGCACTCACCCTGCGCTTCCACAAACCCAGCACCATGTTCCAGGTCGCCCCGGAACAGGACAGCGAAAGCCTGCTGGTCCACGCCTGCGAATCACTAGCCCAAGCCAGCCTGATGACCAGCGACATCGCCGCCTACATCGACCTTCCTCAACGGCGCACGATTCTGGCGATTCAGCAGATCATCATGCTTGCCGAACTGGCAGTGAATCGCGTACTGGATAACCACGAAATCGCGCAATCCCCGGCACATAGCTGAAAAGCCCCTCACCCTAACCCTCTCCCGGAGGGAGAGGGGACTGACCGTGGTGTTTGGGAGAGTTACGCCGACGTGAAATACCGAGTCGAACTCAGATCTAGAAAACCCTGTAAGTCGCCTCTTTCTCATCGGGGAGGGCTGCGGTGAACGTCTGAAATGCGTGTTCCACCGGCGGACGAAAATTCAACTTTGACGGAATCAATCAAGTCCGAAGCGTTATGATTGACACACCCAATATAGCCAAATGACATAGCAAACCTGTCAGATCTGACAGTACCTTTTTATCTGCTTCAAGCGAACAATGTCGGTGTAGTCCCCTTAAATTAAAGGAACAAGACATGACCATTACAAAAGATACATTTGAAGGACGTAACGAGTCAGGGACCGGCGTTGTGAGCGCCAGAATCAAAGATTACTTCACCAACCAATTTGAAGGAAAACCCAGCATCTTTGTGAGTGATGGAGAGTTGGTGGCATTAAAGGCAATTTATCAAAAATCCACGAGCACCTCATTTTCAATTTACTTGATATTTGATGCAAACATCGAAAAAGGGAAACATTTCTTCACGGAGAGATTTCCTTGCCCGTTTAGCTTTTCGTACACAGAACATAACCATACAAAAGGCTATACCAGCATTAAAGATGAAGGCTCAATTGAAGTCATCGAGTTCGACATTGACAAGGGGCTTTTCAAAGCCACTTTCAACTTCACCTTTAAGGACTTCGACAATAACAATAAGAAGCACCAGATACATGACGGCCATATTGATGTCCAAGGCCTTGAGATTATCGAGGGGTGAAGGCACTGGCCACTCAGATTGCAAAGTCTGACTCAAGTGCAGGCACGAGCGGGTATCAGCTGAAGTTGCTTGCCAAATTGGTGGTGAATCGCATGCTGGATAACCACGAAATCCCCCAATCCCCGGCACACAACTAAAAGCCCCTCACCCTAACCCTCTCCCAAAGGGAGAGGGGATCAACCGTGGTGTTTGGGCCGGCTACGCCGACGTGGGATACCGCGTTGAACTCAGATTCTGAAACAGATCAAAAGCCCCTCACCCTAACCCTCTCCCTAACCCTCTCCCAGAGGGAGAGGGGACTGACCGAGGTGTTTGGGAGAGATACGCCGACGTGCGATACCGCGTTGAACACAAATCAAACGCCGAACACCCCACGCTTTTCACCACTCAATAGGCCGAGTGTCAGCTCGCCTGCTCTTGATCTTGATCCACGG